>JAFGRO010000046.1 GCA_016935095.1 Candidatus Woesearchaeota archaeon | reverse complement strand
AATAAAGAATCACAGGTAATATCAAACATCCCATCGCATGGTTCCTCCCTATATTCTTCAAAGGTGCAATCAAACCAATTGCTGTTGAAGTCAATAAAACTAAAATTCCGATTGGCCCATTCAGAAAAACAGACATTAAAAAGATAAAAACAATTATTGAAATAACTAACATCTTATAATTCACTTTTACAATTAGTTTTGAAAAAATCTTAGAAAAAAACAAAGTTAAAAAAACAGCAATACTTCCCGCTATTAAAAACACAAACACTAATATCAAAAACGAACTAAAATCAATCTCCAATAATTTGCTGATTACTACAATTGTCCCGTCTTTTGCCTTGTTTAATGTATAAAATGTTACAAGTGAAAAAACAACGCTCATTGTGCCCATTGCACCGACCAAAGCAAGATAACCCTTGTTTTTTACATCTCTTACTACCTGGTTAGAGATCACAGCTCCCTGTGCTGGCCCTAATCCCGGAAAAAATTGTATAAGAAAAACAGCAATCGAGCTTCCGAATATTGCTTTAATCAATTCCTTGATCTTTAAATCAATCTTTTTTGTTATTGACTGAGAGGGTATTTTAGTATTCTCAAAATAGCTGATGCATAATCCTGATACGCCAAAGAGCCCGGATAAAAGCGGGAATAAAGGCTCATTTAAATTCGGAATTGAAAAAACAATTATACCCAAAGTTCCTGATAATAAAAACAAAAAAAAGCTCCAGAACCTGTTTTTTTCCTTTAATATCATGTAAGCCATTAAGACTATTAATAAATAGATTAAATACGGCTTTAACAAAGGATATATCTTATTTGCAATTAAAATAAACAAGGGTATTAACATAATTGCAACAATCATGCCGATGTAAGTTCCGAGGATTGTAATCTTTACAGCCTGGTAGCCTTCTCCTTTTAACAGCATCTTCTGGCCTGGCAATACTGAAAGAGCATTCTCATTTTCTGGTGCGCCAAGATAAATAGAAGGGATTGTATCTAAAAAAGAATGCGTAACAGACAATGAAATAATAAACACAGCTAATGACAGAGGTTCAAAATAATTCAATAATAATGGAGAAAGTGCAAATAATGTTGTTGCGACAAGGTTTACATGTATGCCAGGAATGATGCCTGTGAAGATGCCGATGACCACACCCAATGCTAAAACCACTGCAATTTCCCAGAACATATTTCCGGAAAAATCATTAAACTCTATAAATATTTAGTTTTCTATTTTAGTATTCTTTTCTTACGAAACACTTATTAATGCAGGGAATTTCTAAAATTACAGGGAGAGCACTTTTTAACGTGTTTTGTTCTTTGCTTAGAGCAATTTTATCCCTGATAATGTTTATTTGGTTTTTATTAAAAAATCATTTTTAATTAGACTGGGTTAATAATGTTTTTATAATATCATGATTAAAAAGAGAAAAAAGTTCAGGCATCTGAAAAAAGCCATAGATGCAAAACAGGAAAAGGAGATATCTAAGGTTAAATATAATAGATACCTAATTGAAAAAATTGACATTTCCGGAGAAACACTGGAAATAAGACGCCCGATGTCTTTTTTGGAAGCAAAAGAACTTTTTTTTGAGAAAATAAATAATGAGATGCTATAAAGAATTGTCAAGATGCAAAATATGCAAAAAAAGATATGTTGTTGATAAAGACTCGAAAATCTATAATTCGAAATCATCTTCAAAATATTACTGCAAAAAATGCTATAATAAACATATTGCAGATATAAAAAAATGAAAATAAAAGACCTGAAAAATGGAATGCAGGATGTTAATATTAAAGCTGAGATAGATTATGTTCCGCCTCATTTTAAAGGCAAGGAATGGGGCATTGTATATGTTAAAGATGAGACCAGGGATATCAAGATGATATTCATTGGTGAAAATATGAAAAAAGCCAGAGAAGGCATGAAAATAAGAGTCAGGCATGGATATGTTACAGAGGACAGGGGAGAGCTTCAGCTTAATTCAAAAAAAGAACATCCTGTAGAATTTATAGGGTGATTAAGATGGATAAAGGTATTAAAAAAAGAAAATCAGAGTTAAAAAAGAAAATCTTGACATTGGAATGGGATAAAAAAAGACACCAGCTGAATATAGCGCTTAAGAAAAAATTAGAGAACTATAAAAAAGAATTGCAAATTATTGAGAATAACTTGATTGAAAATAATGAAAAAATTCAGGAAAAAAAACAAGGGAAAAGAACTTAATGCGTTTATTGAAAGGCATAACAGGAACCTAATCAGTCACTTCAACAGCAAAAACGCTCAAAACCAGTATGATGAGAGGGATGTGGATATAGGCAAAGAGCTTACTGTCAAAATAGAGTCAATCGGCTCAAAAGATGATGGAATTGCAAAGTACAAGTCTTATACTGTCATTGTGCCGCAGGCAAGAGTGAATGATAAAGTCAAGGTGATGGTAAAAGCAATAAGAAGGAATCTTATCTTTGCTGAACTTAAAACGTCTTGATTCTTAGCCCCTATATAATTAAATCTTAGCTTCTATATAATTAGTTTTAGTTTCTATAGAAAAATTTATAAACCTGTTTGTTCAATGTAAAATTTTATGATGTTTAAAAAAAAAGCGGTGTCTCCGTTAATAGCAACTGTGCTTCTGGTTCTGATTGTTGTGTCTATCGGCGCGGCAGTAATGCTTGTTTTAAAAGGCCTGACAGTAGAAAGTATGGAAGAAATAGATAAAAAAAGAGTTGAATTGAAATGTACGGATGTCAATATTGAAATATTCAAAATCGGAGATGATTTTGAGATCTGCCATGATTCCGGCAGCAGGATTATCAAAACTATTATTATAAATAAGGGCACGATTTATACCAAAGACCTTAAATTGACTGCAATAGGCGCTTCAGAGATTTACAATAATGATTCATTATCTATAGACTTCAAACCAGGCGAAATAAGGTATATCAATCTCAGCTATGGCGCCGGTATCGGAGACCTGAAACAGATAAAAATTATACCCGTGATTGCAGGTGCTTATGAGGGAGAAGGTCTTGTCTGCAGTGAAAGTGCAATATCATGGGCTGCCCAAAATATGGCTGAATGTGAATGAGGTAGGAAAAAATGATGACTTTTATTCAGGGCACATTGTTGATAAGCAATATCCTCCTGATATTTTTAGCTCTGGTATACGGGCTTTTAATAATTAAAAAACATAAAAAAGAAGAATCAAATATATGGGTGTATTTTATAATCGGCTCAGGCCTGTTTTTCATTTCAGAGATTCTTTCTTTTATCAAAGAATTCTATAATGTGAATATTGGCATTGTTAAGAGCATTGTCCAGATATCTTTTGGCATAATTATCCTGCTTGCTTTTATCACAAAATACAGCGGGATTGAGCCTAAACCCAGAAAAAAGTAATTTAAGGAATTCTTTTTAACTGTTTAATAAGGTAGTCCTCTTCTTTTTCATCCTCTTTAGAATCCTGGGCTTTTATCTTGACTCTTTTATATTCTTCCCCTTTAAAGATGCCATCTGAAAATGTCTTAATCATTGAAAGCGTTGTTTTTAATTCATCTTCGCCTTTTTTTTTGGGAGCCCATTCAAAATTAAGATTATCTTTTTCTTTTCTGGGAATAATATTAATTAAAAAATGGGGCAGCTCCTGCCCGGCATCAGTCCCGTTGTTGATAATTATATTAGTGCCTGTGGCTTTTAATAATTCAAATAACAGCATTGATATCTTATTGGCAACAACAAACAGATGCTCTGTAATCTTATCAGGGATCTCCTCAAGAATAGGAAAGTGCTCTTTAGGGAATAATAATGTATGGCCGGGGACAGAAGGGCTTTCATGCAGAAGTGCAATACATACGTCATCCTCATAAATTATTTTAAATTCCTTCTTGTTTTCCATGATTTTGCAAATATCGCAGTCTGCCATTTTAATCAGCTGAATAACTGGGAGATCTTATCAATGTCAATTGGATTCTTTTTCTTTTCCTTTTCTTCTTTTTTTTCATCTTTGTCCTTTTTTTTATTGTCCTTCTTTTCAGATGAAAGGGCATCAGCAAGGTTTTCCAGGTCAAGGTTTTCAGTTGTCTCTGTCTCTTCAATATCTTCAACTTCAATTGTTTCCGGCTTTAGAGAAGTGTCTTGTTTTTCAACAGGCTCTTTGATTCCAGTCTGCTTTTTTGATTCAACAGCAGGAGAAAGTCTTTTCCTGAATAATTCCATAGCCGAGTTAAGCTCTTCCTCATTTATGTTATTTTTAGGGATATTAAAGAGACCGTCTCCCTTTTTTCTCGGCACCACATGAATCATGAAATGGGGGGCTTTCTGGCCGGCAAGAGCACCATTCGCAACAAAAACAGAAGTACCGCTGACAGAAAGGCCTTTTAATAATGCATGGGATGTTTTTTTTGCTATGGCAAACAGTTTCCCTATTTCATCTTCAGGAATCTGAGGCATTATCTGGTAATGCTTTTTCGGCAATACCAAACAATGGCCTTCATTAGCGGGATTAATGTCAAGAATAACTAATGTGTCCTTATCCTCGTATACTTTATTAGAGGGGATTTCTCCTGAGATTATTTTGCAGAAGATACACTGTTTTTTCTGCAGTTCGATTATCTGTTCAGGTGACAGCCCCTGCAGGTCCTGTGGAATTTCCGGCATAATATCTGTTTAATAGTAATTTGTTTTAAATAATTTTCCTAAATAGAAATAGTTTATATTTAATTTTTTAATATTTAATTATTACGAGAGGGCCAACTTCGCAACAGCGAAGTTGAATTTGATTTGAGCAAATTCAGCCCCATCATCCTCCCCAACAGGTATATGCACAGGTGCAGGGGAAAATCCCCTTTTTCTGATTATCAAAAAAATAATATGTTGTTTGAAAAGATAATCAAAAACTATAAATAGACTTTGAGATTCTAGTCTCAGTAGAAGAGGTTTACCAGAAATTCGGACTATTTGACGTGTTTTTGGTCAATATAGTCCTTAATGTGTTTTTTTAAACCTTTTTTGTTAAAAGGTTTGCCGCGGTCGCTTAGTCTGGCCATAGCGGAGGATTGCTAAGTACAATATGTGCTTATGATTACCTTACTATTGCAGACATCCTCTGTCCCTAGGACACGTGAGTTCAAATCTCACCCGCGGCGCTTT
>JAFGRO010000004.1 GCA_016935095.1 Candidatus Woesearchaeota archaeon | reverse complement strand
TGATTGTCAAATTGGCAGTACAACTGCCAATAATTATTAAGAATTCTAAGAATTAATGTGTTTCCTCACTTAACTTGACTTTGCCGGGTAATAGTATCAGTATGGGAATAGATTGTGATTGGAGAAGCACCTTCATCATTGACTGTAATTGGAGAATCGTCTTCACCCTGACCAGGAAACTCTATAATAAGGTTATATCTGGAAGAAGACCTTTTTCTCCAAAATCCAATATCTTGGACAACAATTTCAACTCCTCTTTCTCTGGCAGATTCAATTTCTGGATGAGTTTCAATCCAGTTTTTTAGAAAATGAAATCTTTCAATATCTTTGTTCCCTGCTTCTTCAACCAGTTCTCTTAAAAGCTCAAATACCCTTCTGTCCAGATCCTGCAATTTGCATCCCCTTGATTTTTATCATGCTTTAGAAACCGGATTGTGATTTTATATTTAAATATACGGCTTTTTTAAAAAAATATAAATACTTTTTCCAATAATTAATTAAATATGATCATTACATTAACTGATTTCGGCAATTCAGAATACCTTGGTGTGATGAAAGGCGTGATTTATTCAACAGCGCCGAAAGCAAATATTACAGACCTCTATAATGAGGTTGATTCATATAATATTAAAGAGGGTGCCTGGATATTATTGAGGAACTATAAATTCTTCCCTAAAAACAGTATTTTTTTATGTGTTGTTGATCCCGGAGTAGGCTCTTCCAGAAAGAGCATAATAATTGAAACAGAGAATTATTTGTTTGTCGGTCCTGATAATGGCTTAATGTATCCAGCAGCAGCAGATGATGAGATATTGAGAATTGCAAAAATTGAATATCTTGAAAAAATATCTTCAACTTTTCACGGAAGGGATGTATTTTCTGTAACTGCTGCTAAACTTGAAAAAGGTCTTAACATAGATGAAATTGGAGAGTTTATTCATGAAATTGAAAAATTAAATTTTCATCTGAAACAAAGAGAAGGTGAAATCGTCAGAATAGATAAATTCGGGAATATAATAACAAATATCCCTGCATTAAAAAAAGATAATTATAATGTAACGATAAGGAAAAAAAGAATAAAATTGCCTTTTTTCAAAACCTATGCCAAGGCCCCTGAAAAAAAATTGTTTTTAATAGAAGGAAGCTCAAAAACTCTTGAGATTTCAATTAAAGAGAAAGAAGCATGTAAAAAGCTGAAAATTAGGGTTGGGGATAAGATAAAAATAGAATGAAAACAGCCCTGTTCATCGGAAGATTCCAGCCGTTTCATCTCGGCCATCTGGAATACGTCAAAAGAATTCTCAGAAAATATGATAATTTAATTATTGTAATAGGAAGTTCTCAGAAAAAAAACACAGAAAAAAACCCTTTTTCTTATGAGCAGAGAAAAGAGATGATTATCGGAAGCCTGAAAGAATCTGGAATTGATATTAAGAAAATAAAGATCCAGCCATTGAAAGACTTTCCGGAAGATAATGAAAAATGGTTTAATAATCTGAAAAAAGAGGTTAATAGATTTGACACTTATTTTGCAGGAGAAAACAAGCTGACAAAGCAAATCTTAGAAAAGCATGGCTATAACGTAAATATAATAAAAAAAAGAATAAAAGGAATCTTTGCAACAAGGATAAGAAGAAGGATTAAGCAGGGAAAAGAATGGAAAGAAGATGTGCCTGAATTTGTTTATGCGTATTTGAAAAAAACAAATTAAAATTACTCTCTTGGAGCATGAATCTGAATTTTCCCTCTGCTTAATTTTTCTAAATATGCAGGAATATCTCTTCTTGTTGCTTCAACAACTGATGGATAATTTTCTTGGTACCATCTTTCATTATTTTCAATTCTTTCTTCTTCCTTCCCTTGGGCTTTAGGATTCAAATCCAGGTCCATTGCTCCCAATACAAACTCCGGAGGAAGAATGACACATGCCATGTTTAAATTAAAAACACCAGATAATGAACCAAAATAATTCTCTGCTGTGGTTTCCTGAGCTAGCTCTGAAAGTTTTTTTTCTGGAATATCTCCTCTGGCAACAACAGTATTATTATAATTTGTTAATACAGGTATTGCATATCTTATAATATCTAAAGCAAATCCATGTAATATTGAGTTGCATAGAATCCGGAGTCCGCCCCACAATCTTTCTTTTAACCTGGCATGTTTAAGACTGTATACAATCTCTCCTATTGCTCTTGCCCTGTACACTTTTCTTTGAAATACATTTTTAGGTCTGATAACAAATGCCTGAACTGGAATAAACTTTTCTGTTGGCTTATATTGTCTTCCGGATAGGTTATATAAATGAGTATAACCATTTGCAAGCATCTCTGTTGAGGTCATTGAAGCTTCCAGAAAAAGTGAACCGCATCCTCTTGGTCCTCCATGGATGTATTCAATATCTTGATTAGTACAATTTTCCCTGAGATATTCTTTGGCGTCTTCTAATGATACATAACAAACCATTACATCAACTCTATAATCTTCAGCTTCAAGAAATTCATGGATGTCTAAAAGTCCTTGAAATAACTGAAAGGGAGCAGTAAAATCACCAAAACTTACAAGAAACTTATCTTCAATATCTTTATTTTCAATCTTTTCTTTGATTAAGTTTAACTTTCTTGGTTCTAATTGAATTCTGGAAGGAATTTCCTCTCCCAATAAAATATAAGCCATCCCCATTAAAGCATTTACAACAGTTGGAATGATGCTTTCTCCAGTTTGAACCAGGTGGAAATATGGATGTTCAATATCTGAGGTCAATTCAGATTCAGTTGCAACTAATAATGGCGACTGTGCACATTCTGGAACTTCGCATAACTCTATAATTAAATCTTCTAGCATTGGTGCATAAATGTTTCCTCCGCCTAATACTATTGTTCCCAAAACCATTTTTTCTGGGAACTTAACTTAATATTTAAATCATTCTTAAAAAACAAATTTTATAAAAAATAAAAAAATCATTGTCCTATGAATATATTCATACATTTAGGTTATACATTGATCTTTTCTGAATTATTAAATCTCTCGTATTATAATTTTATCCTTGCATTTATATTTGGTGTATTAGTAGATTTGGACCATGTTTTTTATTATATGCTCAGGTTAATAAAAAGGAAAAAGATAATTTTACTTAATTCCTATAAAAAAACATTTGTCCAGGAGGCAATATTTTATCCTGTTGTTATCTTAGCCAGTATAATCCTTAAGTCAGCAGTTCCAATAATCTTTTTTACATTGCATATAGTGATTGATTATCTTTTTGTAAGCAGGAGCAGGCCTTTTGCTCCATTCAGTAAATTAGAATTCAAAGGCATATTTAATCCGAAAACAGGAATATACTGGATATTCATGATTGCTTCTTTTGTTTTGTTTTTTGTTTATTTTGCAGTTAACAGGAATTATGTGTATCTGCTGAATCTGATCTGATTTATTTAATCTGTTGAAAGAATTTTATTTTTTATGACTAAATTTATATATAATTTATCTTTTTGAAGTCAAAGAATGTATGTAGCAGCCACTAGAGACTAACGAGATTTATATCAAAATCGAGGATTTTATCCAAATATAACTCTTCCTGTTGAATGTTATTTAAGAACTTGTCAGCCTAATGATTTAGTTCCTCTTTTTGAAAAAGCAACTTATCCATGTACTGCTGAACCTGCTCTATTTGAAAGATTATTTGATTCTTATTATTTTGCAGGAGCTAATGATGGAAGAACAAGTAAAAAAAGAAGAAAAGAAAAAGTTGATGAAGCAAAAGAAAAAGGAGGGACACCAAGGCATGGGAGAGGTGGCCAGAAAGGAATTGTACCAAAGGGCAAAGGGAATTAAAAAATTTTCAACTATATGTTATTTGGACATTGCCAGCAATTTCTTAAACTCTTCATAATCACTGCTTATCCCATCATTGTGATTCATTTGCTCGCCTCGAGGATATTTCTCAGCACACCGTCTGCAGTCACATCAATTCCCGCTCCCGGTCCCTGAATAACCAGAGGGAAGAGATTATACTTTTTTGTCGTGATAATGCAGATATTCGCAGGGCCTTTCAGCATCCCGATTTGTGAATCCAGAGGCACTTCTTTTATGCCGACATTTATTTTTCCTTTTTTAATCACGGCGACATATCTCAGGGTAGAGCCTTTTTCCTTTGACCTGTTATATCTTGTAAGCATATTGGCGTCATATTTGTTTAACCCTTCAAGGAATTCCCTGACTGAACATTGTTTTAGAGATTCTGGCACAAGGCTCTCTATCTCAATATCTGAAAGTTCTATATCTTCTCCCATGAGCCTCGCGAGAATCAATGCTTTTCTTGCGACATCTAATCCGGACAGGTCATCTCTTGGATCAGGTTCTGTATAGCCGAGCTCTTTTGCCTTTTTTATGATTTCAGAGAACTTAATCCCTTTTTCTAATTCCGAGAAGACATAGCCGAGGGTTCCTGAAAAACAGCCGTTGATTTCAATAATCTGGTCTCCTGAATCAAGAAGTGATTTCAGGATATATATGACAGGAAGGCCGGCGCCGGCAGTGCATTCAAAGAATAATTTTGCAGTGCTTTTCCTGCTTTGCTCAATCAATTTTTTATAAATGCTGTAATCTCCTGTAAGAGGGATCTTGTTTGCCAATACCACGCTTATGTTGTTTTTCAGGCAATCTAAAATTAGATTGTCAAGGTCATAGGAACTGGTTACGTCAATTAAAACAGTATTTTCCAGTTGCCTTATTTTTTCTGTTATAACATTTCTGTCTAAGTGAAATTTGGAATTTCTTAATGAACTATCCTTATTTTTTAATTTTAAAATCTCTTTTATTTCATTGTCTGAAAAGCCTTTTGGATTATAAACACCTGAAACACTGTCAATCAATGCAACGTATCTCAGGTTTAAATAATTCTCTTTGATTATCTGCTCTTTGCTTTGAATTATTTGATTAATAAGTTCTTTCCCTATATTTCCTAATCCGAATTGAACTAAGTTTATGTTTCTTGTCTTTTTCTTTCCAAGGTTAAACTCATCGTGAATACAGTTCAATGCATTCTCTAAATCCCTGCTTTCAATTATAAATGAGATATTGAGTTCTGAAGAGCCCTGTGCAATTACTTTTATGTTTATGTTATTATTGCCGAGAGCAGAGAACATTTTTCCGGCAACACCCGGAGAGTTTTTCATTCCCTCGCCGACCATTGAAATGATTGAGACATTGTTTTCAGCAGTAATTTCATCAATCTGGTTTTTTAGTATTTCAAGCTCAAGTTCTTTGTTTAATAATTCCAATGCCTTTTTAGCCTCTTTGCCTAGCACAACAAAGCATATGTTCTGCTCAGAGCTTGACTGGGAGATCATTAGGACATTTATATTAGATCTTTTTAAAGAAGTAAAGACTCTTCCTGCAATCCCAGGGATGCCAACCATTCCCGGGCCCTGTACAGTAATTATACTCACATCTTTTATATAAGTTAATGCTTTTGCTGTTGTTCCGTTCTGCAGTTTCTTATTATTTATTTCAGTGCCGGGAAAGTTAAAATTATAAACATTTTTTATAAACGATTTAATGTTTTTCTCCTTTAGCGGGTGTGATGCAATAGGATGAAGTATCTTTGCTCCGAAATAAGTAAGTTCCGCCACTTCATTGTAATTCATTTTATTGATTGTCTTTGCGTTCTTTACTAGTTTTGGGTCAGCACTCATTATTCCATTGGTTTCTTTTAAGAACCATACTTCCTCGGCATCAAGACAATATGCAAGGATTGAAGCAGTAAAATCAGAGCCACCTCTTCCAAGGGTGGTTGTTTCTCCATTTTCATTTGTCCCTATAAATCCCGCCACAATTGGAAGAATGCCTTTTTCAATTTTATCAGGGATGATCTCTCTAGACCTTTTTATTGTAAGCTCAAAATCAGGATAAGCATTCACATAGTTATTGTCAGTAACAATTGTCTCTTCTCCGGTAATCTGCTCTGCATTCATGCCTTGGTCCAGCAGAATAGATGCAACTATCTTAGAGCAGAGCTTTTCCCCGAAAGAAACAATGTAAGCATATGATTTAGGTGTGCTCTCTCCTAAAATTGATATGCTGTTGAATAATGAGTTTAATTCAGAAATATTATTATCCAGATAATCAAGGACTGTATTTTTAATCTTGTTTGATTTTATTAAATCATTAACAACAGTCCCATGTTTTTTTTTCAGTAAATTAAGATTCTGAGTTATTTTTTCATTTTCTTTATTTACGGAATAATTGATTGTCTCTATTAATAAATCTGTTACGCCTTTCATTGCAGATACTACAACAACAGGATTTTTGTTTTGTACTTTCTTGATATATTCAATTACGTTATTTACATTATCTGAATCTCTTAAAGATGCTCCCCCGAATTTTAACACAATCATGTTCTCCTCCCCTTTGTCTGATTTTTTATTATCATTTTCCCTGAAAAATAATTTTTAGAAATTCATACAAAATTTCAGAAAAAAAAGACCAATGACCTGCGTCAGCAGGTAGTAGTAGTTGTAGTAGTAGAAGTAGTTAAAGAAATTCCTGTTTTCAAGGCTTCTACTGAATGCATGTGACATTTTAATTTATAGCTGATATTTAAAATTTTCGCTGATTTATCTTTCTGATCATATCCAAAGCATCATCCAGCGAATCAAAATCGTCAAGTTGAATTTCTTTATATTCAGAACCTATTTTTCTTGAGATCTTGAATTCATTATCTGAATTAGTTTCAATTTGTCTTATTCTAAATTTATTTTTTTCCTGATTTTTTAATATGACAAGAAGAAAGTCCTTGTTTTTAATATTTAATTGAATGAAATATTCCATATTAGGGAGTATATTGATTATGGATTCATTAAGCTGAGAATTGCTTTTTGAGATTATGTCCAGAAAAGCTCCTTTGATTTCATGAAAGTTTTGTGACCTATTGTTTTTCATTTCTTTCGCCTATCCTCTTAGGGTCATTTGTAATAAGTTCATTATCTCCTAAATATAAATCAATAAGATGACTAACTAAGCTATCAAAAGAATGTCTCTCTACCTGTTTGAATTCCAGCTTTGCTTTTGCTTTGATTAATTTGTCGTAAGTTACTGGTTTAAGTTTAATTGTCTTCAGATCATACTTTGAATTGTCTTTTAATTTTTCGTTTAGCATTTTTTATGTGTTTTTTTTCGGTTGTTAAGGTTTGTTGATAAATTTTCTGCTTGTTCTATCTTCAATCCAGACCTATAAAAGTTAATAAGAATCCTTGTTCAAGTTTAAAGACAAGGTTAGTACCCTTTTGGACAACAAAATGATTAGTTGATTCTTTTTTCAGGACAAGCTCTTTAGTCTTAATCTTCTTTTTAAATTCTTTTTTTGTCAAAAACAAGTTTTGTGTGTCTTTCATATGATTCAGTTACGTTTTTTCATTGTTAAGGTTTGTTGAGAAATTGTGGAAAATTTCTCTTTACTTGTGAAGTTTTAACTGCCAAATTCCTGAATATGATAACGTCTATTGTAAAGAACTTGTGAAATAATGCTCTCCATTTGTTCAATAATGTCTGTCTTTGAAAAATATCTGGCATTACTTTTCATAAAATATTCTTTTATATTGTCATGTAAGTCCTTAATAGGAGTTCCAGATAATCCTATTAATGCATAGTCTTCTAGACCATGGTAAATCAGCCACTCTACTGTTTTTTTTCCATTCATTGGAAAACCGGTGTCAGAAATTATGACTCCTGGCAAGTATTTTTTAATTATTGTTCTGGCAACTTGACCGCTCATAACACTTAAAATAATTGGTTTTTCATCTAAGTTTCCCTCAATTCTCTGAATCTCTTTTTCCAAATCTGACTGAGATAATTCAGAATCAATATTTGAGACAATATGAGTAAAAGAACCTTGATAACCTTCAATTATTTTTGAATTTTCGGATAATAGCTCATAGACTCTATCTATCCAGCCAATATCATCCTCAATATCATCCTCAATATGAAGGATTAGGTTTGGTTTAAATTTGGTGGATTCTGTCATTTTCAGGTTAATTCTTTTTATTGAGAAAACTTCCCTGTTTTCTTCTTTGAGTAAAAGCAGTGGAATTCATGTAATATTTAAATATTTTTATTAAATTATAATAATACATTATAATATTATAATATTTTAGAAAAATTTAAATATAAGGTAATTTTAATTTAAATTATGAAAAGAAAAGTATCTCAAATTGGACCCGCTACGCTAATGGTTTCCCTTCCAAGCAAATGGGTAAAGAAGTATGGAGTTAAGAAGGGGGATGAGTTAAATATAGAAGAAAAAGACAAAATTTTAGAGTTATCCAAAGAAGGAATTGAAAAACCATTAATGAAAACAGAAGTTAACATTTCCAACATGTCAGAAAAAACAACGAGATGGATATTATCAAGCTTACATAAAAAAGGGTATGACGAGATTAAGATACATTATTCTACTCCTTTTGAACTAGAAAATATAAAACTATTAATAAACAAGTTACTGATTGGCTTCATTATTATTGAAACCACAAACAAATATGTAGTATTGAAGTCCCTTTCTAAAGATGATGAAGCTGTGTTTGAAAATCTATTGAAAAGATCTTTTCTTGTAACAAAAGAAATGGCCAAAGAAACTCTGCAAAATTTAAGAGAGAATAATATAGAAAACTTAAAAAAAACTATCCAGATGGAACATACAAATAACCAATTATCTAATATCTGCCAAAGACTAATTAACAAAGGAATCATTGCAAAAAATCCATCATTTTATTATGTTATAATTTGGAACCTGGAAAAAGTATGCGATGATTATAAGTATATTTGTTCCTTAAAAATAAAAGAACCTGAAGCTATTATCTCACAGGATATTTTAATCTTGTTTGATAATATTATCAACTTCTTAAATAACTATTACGACTATTTTTATGATTTTTCTTTTGATAAACTAATCCGACTCAATAAAGAAAAACAGGAAATACTAGATAAAATTAACCATTTATCAAATGAAAAGAGAGACAAAGTAGAGACCGTTCTCTTACAATATCTTCATAGTAATACCTTAAAAATAGTAGATTTCTCAACTTCTATAATTGCAATAAGAGAGAAACATTAAAGAAAAATACTTGATCTAGAAGATAAATTAGTTAGGTCGGGAACCATATGATATTTTTGATCTCTTGTTCTTCCTAACTTTTCTTTGAAAAAATGAATAGCTTCCCTAGTATAGTCAATATATGTTCTTACATAGCATAAATCTGGAATAACACCTGGTAAAAATTGAGTTAATGCTAGTCTGTAATTGTCAGTAACTCCTGCTGCAAATAATGAAGCAGCACTTACATCAGTCAGTCTATGCCCTTTATGTTGATTGTATAATAGAAGAGATTCTAACAAATAATCCCTCTTTTCTTCTTGTGGCAACTGATCAATTCTTAATAAATACCTAATCTCAGAATCCCACAAGGGTTTAGCCAGTTCATGTGCTCTGTGACAAATAGCTGCACGTTCCCAATCTATCCATAATAAATTTCTACCTACTAAATTACGCTTTTTGATATCCCTGTGATTGATAATTCCTTCTGCTCTGACAAGCTCAATTTGTCCAATAAGGTACTGTCTGGCAGCGTCATATTCATTTCTTAAGTCTATGAGCTCATTGACTATTTCATCAATCTCTGGAAGATTACCACCACATCTCTTACTAATACCTCTGTTTTCAATATAATCAGGACCGAATCTGGCAATACAGAGCTCATCACTTGTCTCATATGAAAATTCTTTCACAACGCCTGGATTTTCATCCCTCCATTCCTGATCAAAGATTTCGTGATTTTGTTTATGAAAATTCGCAATCTGGAATAATAATTTATTTAATTCTTCTAATGAGAAATTTCTGATAGGTGCAGGTTCGTGATATACCATTGTAAGTGCTCCAAGACCATCAGCATAGCCTACTTCAATTAGTTCAGGCACCCTGGGTAAGCAGGGTTCATTAGCAAATTCAGACATTCTTTTAAGATATGCTATTTCCTGTTTTGCTATATCTAACGGATTAATTTTCCCTACAGCGCCTTGAATTTCATCGCCATTCAATTTAAGGCCAACGACACCAAGAGAGCCTAATGTGTTAAACCTTTGAGTTACTCTATATTCATCAGTGATATCCAATGTCCTTTCTAATATTTCAGTTATTTCTTCCAAAACAAGATCAGGGGTATCACCATAGGTTTCCCTAAGTTTTTGATATATATCACCACTTCTTACATTATTATCAAGGAACAAAGCTTTTGCTAAGAATTCCAACCACCGACTCATATAAATGCGAGTACCATCACTGATAGCCCAAACATTTATACTTAAAAGAGAGAGAGGAGTATTATTTTTTAGAACATATTTTAAGAGATGGTCTCCTAAATTATGTGGAAATCTTCGGATTTGAGATGCTGGTGCCCCATTTTTTATAAGTTTCAAAGATTCTGCCATATAATGATATATGAGTGCCTCTGTCCCAGATAAAGTTATTCCAAATCGTGATTCTGACTCTCCGGGGAACCTTTCCATATTGGATGCTACAATTCCTATATCAGGGTAACTTCCCTCAGGATGGCCGTTCTCAAATTTCACTATTTTTTCGATTAATGATGGATCCATTTTTAATTATACTTTCTCCTTAGGAGAACTCTTCTCTTGAAGAGACTTGTTATTTATAAATCTTTCTACATTTACTACTTTCAAATAATAAAAATAGTAAAATTTAAATATTCAACTTAACTAACGCCTGCAAATGACTTCAATAATTCATAAAAACTATTTGGATAAAATCATTATTTCCCTTAAAAACAACTATAAGAAATTAGTATTTTTATTTCTCTTGTCTGGCTTGTTTTTTGTTTATAAGCTTTTTTCATTAATAATATTGATTTTGATCCTGGACTTTATTGTTTCCTATGTTGATAATAAATATAGAATCGATCTGATGTTTGATTTTCTGCCATTAGGATTAATAACAATCAGCTATGCATTGTCTTATAAATATGGATTGATATTGACTCCGTTATTTTTACCGGCAAGGATAATTCTCGGAAAACTATCAAAAAGACACTTTATTAAACTTCCAATATTGGCTATTCTATCAATCCTTGCATATTTATTTAACTCATATAATATTGCTGTATTAGGTTTTATACTATTTATATTAAGATATTTTTTGGAATATCTTATTGATTATTTAATTTCAGGAGGTATAGATACACGCAGAATACCCAGAAGAATAGGGCATTTAGCCGCAAGTTATGTTTTTTTCTCATTTTTCGGAGAATTTTTAGTGAATTTTTTAAGGTCATAACCTATAGCTATAAATATTAATTCATCTTCCTTATTCTCGGGGCTTAAAAATAAAAAACAAAGAACTTATTTTTTTAATGGGGATCCTGGTAATATTTTTTGTAATTTTTATTATGGTTTTTCTTGATTACAAGTACGGGCTTTTCTTTGTCAGGATAGGGCTTTCTTTAGGGATAATTAATATTATCATTATGCTTCTCTCTTTTTTATCAATTCTAAGATCTGTCTGGAATATTGTGAAATATTAGATTAACATGTATTTTTTTCTCTTTTTTATAATTTATAAGCAACAACAATGGCCAGATGGAATTTTTGCGAGTTTTAGCAAAAATGGAATAGGGCTCGATATTTTTTTCTTATCGAGACCGTCGCTGCCATTATTGTTGTTGCTAAGTGAAATTGAATATAATCTAAATCCATCCAACAACAAACCTTAAAAACAACTTCTTATTTTTCCATTCAATGAAAACAAGGCTTGTGATCTTTGATTGTGACGGAGTGATCATTGATTCTTTTGGAGTTATTGCGGATATTTATGATGAGCTTACCAAAAAACACAATATAAAAAAGCCGGAAGGCAAAGAATTTTACAGGGATTTCTTTGAGCTTGATTGGCGAAAAACATTAAGAAAACTCAATATTAACACTGAGGAAGGGATGGCAAGGGCAGTCGGTATTTTTGAGGATCTTGTCAAAAAGAATTACCATAAGTTCAGGCCGTTTAAAGGGATAGATAAAGTGCTTGGGAAATTGCATGAAAAATACAGGCTTGCAATTGTTTCAAACAACCAGAAGCAGAACTTTATCCCTAAGCTAAAAGAATATTCTTTACATGATTACTTTGATCTGATCCTGGGTATTGATGACGGTGAATTCAAGCCAAGCCCGGATTTGCTGCTAAAATGCATGGATAAATTAGACTGCCTTCCGGGAGAGACTGTTTTTGTCGGTGATATGGAAGGGGATATCCAGGCAGGCAAAGCCGCAAAAGTAAAAAAAGTCATTGCTGTTACATATGGCTTTCATACAATCAGCAGATTAAAAAAAGCAGATATACTTGTCAATACTCCTGAAGAGATAATAGAGGCAGTGAAATGAAAAAATCAGAATATCCTGAAGTTGCAGTAGGCGCTTTGATATTCAATGATAAAGGAGAAATATTTCTGATTAAATCCCCAAAATACCATGACCAGTATATTGTGCCCGGAGGCCATGTCGAGCTTGGCGAGAAATTAGAAAAGGCTATTATTCGCGAAATAAAAGAAGAAACTGATCTAGATATAGAGATACTTTATTTTCTTGAAATCCAGGATAATGTTTACAATCTATATGAGCACAGGCATTTTATTTTTATAGATTATGTATGCAAGGCATTGACTGCAGATGTTAAATTAGACCCGGAAGAGGCCTCTGACTATAAGTGGATTACTCCGGAAAAAGCTTTAAATCTTCCTGATTTAGGAATCGCTACAAAAGGCTTTATTGAAAATTTCCTTTCTAAAAAAAAAAATTCTTACTTAGAAGAGTTCAAAAGGCTCTATGAAATTGAATTAAATCTCAGAAAAAAATGCCCCTGGGATAAAAAGCAGACAATAGAGACAATGAAAAACCATTTTTTCGGAGAAGCAAAGGAATTAGCAGAGGCATTTGATGAAAAAGACTACAGGCATTTAGGTGAGGAAATAGGCGATGTTTTACAGACATTGCTCATGATGATTATAATAGGCAAAGAAAAAGGCGTCCTTGATTTAAGCGAGATTCTTAAAAACACCTGTGAAAAAATGATAAGAAGGCATCCTCATGTTTTCGGTGAGCTGAAAGATAAAAACCTCACTGTCGAGCAGATTCTTGAGAACTGGAAAAAGATAAAAGAAGAGGAAAAGAAAAGGCTTTCCCGAAAATAATATAAAGGTAATGCTCTTTAAGTTAGTCTATGCCTCGCTTGAATCTGCCTAAAAAAAGAAAAATTGAAGTCAATGCTTCTCTGTGGAAAAGGATTATTGCATTTATCGTTGATTGTTTTATTATACTCATTGTTGCATATCCCCTGTTTAATGTAATGATGGATTATATTCCTGTGCCAAGCTTGGAAACAGATATTATCAGTTCAGTGAATTACATGAATTCTTTCCTTTTAACCAATCCTGAGATTAAGAACAGGATTAATACAGTAAACCTTTTTATTCTGGTAATAGCATTCCTGTATTTTCTGGTTATGGAATTTAAATTACAGCAGACTCCGGGAAAAATGCTGTTAAAATTAGATATCAGATCAATTGTTAAAAAACAGAATAAATTAGGATTCTGGCAGTGTTTTGTGAGAAATTTATTTATCCTGTTTAATTTTATTTTTTTAATTGATATTGTTTATTATGTCATTAAAGGCCAGCGATTGAGTGATGTTCTTGCAAAGACAAAAGTGGTCGAGGTTATTTCAGCATGAAAAAAATACCTGCAATAATTGCTATCTTGTTTGGATTATATGTGCTTAGCCATTTATTTGCATTTTTCCTTTCAATCAATACTGGCATTGAAATTGTCCAGGGAAATGTTGCGTTAATCCCTATAACAGGAGTCATCTCCTTATCAGAGCAGGACTCACTTTTTGGGGAGAGTGTCTCTTCTGCTGATTCTGTTATTAAGACCATTGAAAAGGTTGACCTGAACCCTAATATAAAAGCAATAATATTTGAAATTAATTCTCCGGGAGGCTATCCTGTTGCGACTGACGAAATCTCCCAGAAAATCAAATCAATAAACAAAACCACTGTTGCTGTAATAAGGGAAATAGGTGCCAGCGGAGCTTACTGGATAGCATCTGCCTGTGACCATGTAATTGCGAACAGGATGTCTGTTACAGGAAGCATAGGCGTATATGGCTCTTATCTTGAATTCTCTGAACTGCTCACAAGATTCAATGTTACTTACAGGAGGTTTGTTGCAGGAGATTACAAGGATTTAGGCAGCCCTTATAAAGACATGAGTGAAGAAGAGCAGGAGCTTTATCAACGGATACTAAATAAACTGCATGAATTCTTTATAAAAGAGGTTTCTGAAAACAGGGGCCTTTCACTGGAGCAGACAAGGGAACTGGCTAACGGTATGATTTATCTTGGCGTAGAGGCAAAAGAGCTCGGCTTAATAGATGAGCTTGGCAACAGGGAAACCGCTGTTAAATATCTTGAAAATAAACTGAACACGACTGTTAAAACAACTGAATTCAAAGACAAAAAATCAATTATGGATATCTTAGGCAGACTTTTTTCAGAGCCCAGAATTACAATGGGAAGATTTATATATAAAAAAAACAATGAGCCTGTTATTACATTATAAATTCAGCTTAATTTCAACAAAAAAAGAGGTGGGGTAATGTTTGAGAGAAAAATAAATCTTTTTGAAAAGATTATTTTGGTAACAGGAATGCTTGTAGTTACATTTGGATTTTACTTGCTGATCCAGGCGGATATTATATCCAAAGATGTTATATGGCTCAGATTAATTGCACTTTTTAACTGGCTGATCTTGATAATAATAATGATTGTTGCCGCAACCAATGTTGACATGAAAGAAGAGCTGTCTTTGATATCAAAAGAGCATGTTGCTGAGATAAGGCTTTTGAAAGAGATTGTTAATGACCAGCTTGACGAGATGAAAATGCTTAGGCATGAACTCTCTAAAAAGAAGAAATAAATCCTTTTCATGGACTCGATTATTGATGAATTTAAAAAGGAAATTACTCCCCAACAAAAGAAATGTATGCTTTGTGAAGAAAGAGAAGCTCATTATTTCGTAAAAGGAAGCCCTCATAACTGTTATTGTAAAGATTGTGCTCTTGAGCAGTTTCCGGCATTAGATTACCTTGAGGAATTCTAACAATAAAATATAAATACTAAATGTCCTAAAACTAATTTATGCAAAAGACAGTTTTGCAGACAAGAATAGAAGAATTGATTCTGATTACTATAATCCTGTTGAATTTATTTAGTATTTTCGGGATATTGCCTGTTGAAGGCGAGTATATAATAATCATAATAACCTGGTCAGCTCTCGGCTATTTATTATACAAAATCAGTTTAAGCGATCTTTTTTTCGGCCATAAGCACAAGCATATTGATCTTATTCTGATTATCAGCTATTTTTTGCTAATTCTAAAAAATTTTGTTGAATTCAGCCGGGAATCAATAAACGAATCTGATTATCTATACTCATTATTCTCGTATATCTTGGAAAATGCCCAGGTTTTTGAAACAGTCAGCTTTTATATCGGGTGTATCTCTCTTATGTTTTTATCTTTTTATATTACATATTATATTGACATAAAAAAGCCCAGTATACTGCATATGCTGCACGGCCATGAAAAGCAGGACTTTTCACTGAGATCTGTTTTAAGGGTAATTAGTGTTTTCTTTGTTGTTATGGGTTTTTTTATAGTTGTTTTCAATCTGTTGTTTGAATGGATATCTGTTGTTATAGATGCTCCTTTAGTGCTGATTGCAGTGTTGTTTTATATCTTCAAATTTCACGGCTATTCAAAAACACTTGACACTGAATCTGTAATATATAAAATTGCAGACTTCGGCGAGGGATTTTATAGAAGGTTTGTGAATCTGTTTCATAACAGGCAGACAATATTTCTTGGAATAGGCGGTATGCTTGTTTTGCATTTGTTGACAGACCTGGCTAATTTCATTATACCCTATGTCTTGGGTTTTAGCAAAACCCTTTATTTTTCAAAAATAGGAGAATCCAGGTCAACTATATTTTTCCTGTTGCTGAATGACATGTCATCTGCCCAGTTGATTTCTGAAAAAATCTTTTTGATTTCAGGCTACTTATTTAATATTGTCGCAATTGTGATCTTAATGACTTTTCCGAGTTTTATATGGTATGTTATGTATGACGTGAAAACAAGAAAAGTTTCAAATTTTTTAATAAGCCTGTTTTTTTCTTCCCTAGTATTTTTTATATTAAACCCTATCTTCAAAATAACGCAGTTAAATGCCGAAAACCTGATTGGTGTAGATATAAAGCTTTATTCAATCTTACAGAATTCATTTTCACTGAGGACAACGGCAATAATAAGTTTGGTTGTTTTATTCTCCCTTTCTTTGTTATTGAAAGCAGGGCAGATCAAAAAATTATTTTTTGTAATTATGACTCTGCTCTCATTGACTTTCTTTGGATATTATATTTATAATTATTTTATTAACCTGGCTTTATTTTATATTTCAGCAATCCGCGCATTATTCATACAGAACTCGTTTTTCTTAATGTTTTATATGTGTGTGTTTTTGCTTATTTCTGTGTTGTTCTATGTAGGGGGCTATTTTGTTTTTGTAGTCATGGTGTTTAAGAACAAATAAAAAAATTTTCAAAGCTTATCTTTTAATTTTTCAAAAAAACTTTTGTTAGGAGTGGTTTTCTCCCCGAGCTCTTTTGCAAGTTCATTAAGAAGTTCTTTTTGCTTTTTATTAAGTCTTTTAGGTGTTTGTACAATTACCTTTACGTTTTGTGAGCCTCTGCCATATCCGTTCAAATTTGGAAGGCCTTTGTCTTTTATTTTGAAAACAGTGTTTGTCTGTGTGCCTTCAGGGATTTTTAATTTTGCTTTTCCTTTTAAAGTAGGGATTTCAATTGTATCTCCGAGAGCAGCCTGGATAAATGAAATAGGAACATCAAGAAAAATACTGTCTCCCTCTCTTTCAAATAGTTTATGCTGCATTACATGGATAATGACATATAAATCTCCGGGAGAGCCTCCTTTGATTCCAGCTTCTCCTTCCCTTGCAATTCTTAATCTGGTGTTGTCATCCACTCCTGCAGGGATCCTTATCTTTAGTTTAGATGATTTCTGAACACGGCCTTCTCCTTTGCAAAGCCTGCATGGATTATTTATTATTGTGCCTTCGCCGTGGCATTTTCTGCAGGTGGTTGTTGTCTGAAATAAACCAAACGGGGTCCTTCTTGTAGTGGTTTGCCTTCCGGAGCCGTTGCACACCTCACACGTAACTATATCACCTGAATGGGCTGCGCCTTTTCCGTCGCATTTATCACATTTTTCAAACCTCGGGATGACAATTGTTTTTTCAACGCCTTCTGCAACTTCTTCCAATGAGATGTTCAAATCAAATCTTAAGTCAGCTCCCCTGTATGAGTTCTCTCTTCTACGTGATCTTGAAAAGCCTCCGAAGCCTCCTCCGAAAAACGTGTCAAATATATCTCCAAAATCAAAATCAGCCCCGAAATCACTAAAACCACCGAAATCACGGAAATCAAAACCAGAAAAATCAAAACCTCCTCCTGCATGGCCGAACCTGTCATATTGAGCACGTTTTTGCTCATCTCCGAGAACAGCGGCAGCCTCATTAATCTCTTTAAACTTTTCTTCAGCTTCTTTTTTTTGTTTTGAATCCTGGTGCTTGTCAGGATGATATTTTTTAGCTAGTGTCTTATATGCTTTTTTAATCTCATCTTTGGATGCATTCCTCTCTACTCCGAGAATTTCATAATAGTCTTTTTTTGAGGCCATGATTTATAAAGGAAAACATATGGTTTTAAAAAAGTTGGGGAAAAAAATAATATAACTTAATCAGTAATTTTTTATTTTGTTTAAATTCAGGCATGGGGAAAAGAGTATAGAAAAAATCATTAAACAAAAAGATTCTGTTTTTAAATTTATTTTCAGGCTTAGGGAGAGTGTATAATTGATTCTGAATTTTAAACAGGATGTTCCCCAAGCGCCCCTTGTGATTAAATAATCTAAGGGAGCCATTGAGGGACATCATGTTTTTACAGCGAGGGCAACGTGCGCTCTCCCTCAATAACTAAAATTAAAAGTAAAAGAAAAAAAATATTAATGAAAAAAATTATTCAATTAGCTCACATAACTTAACAGCTCAATTAAATTTAAGTAATTCAGTTCCTGTTGATACTGTACTTCTGCCGGAGTTGCCTTCTTATGAATATGGACCAGGTATACATCCTTATGCAGTTTCTGTTATGTAACTTCCCCTTCTTTCACTTTCTTTGTCTTAACCTGTTTTTTTCCTGCCAGCACTTTCATGTCTTCATAGAAAACCCTGCTTTTCCTGATTTTCATATTTATCCTTTTGAAAAAATCAATGTCAATCTCTTCAAATTGCTCTTCCGGCTGGATTCCCTCTGCAATAATTCTTTCTCCTGATTTGGCTTGAGTAAATATTAATTCCACTTCTTCACTGTCTTCTGCTGTCAGCAGCATTCCCTCGCTGCTCACGCCTTTAAATTTGCCCGGATTTAAATTGCATAGAACAAGTATTCTTTTTCCGATTAGTTTTTTTCTCTCAGGGTAATATTTTTTAAGTCCTGCTACTAACTGCTTTTTTTCTTTTCCTGTGCTGACTTTTAAAATATACAGTTTTTCAGATTCAGGATGGTCTATTACATCAATTATTTCCGCAACCCTTATATCAAGCTTTGAAAACAAATCTTCTTTTTTATTTAATATCTTGAATATCTCACTTAGATTCAATTCAAATGCAGATACAGGAATGTCAAGGTCAAAATTCTTGAGAACTTCAGGATGGATTTCTCCGATATATGCAACTTTTACTCCCTCTGCTAAAACTCTTCCTGCCCTGCCCGGAATAAATGACTTGTGCTCTGTTTCTGTAATATTATATGTCAATCCGATAGAATTCATTAAATAATCCAGAATCTGCCTTATCCTTGTATAATCTGTATCTTTTGAGCAGCTTACAACACCTAGACGAGTATCTTCCTGGATGCCTGTTTCTGATTTTTTATTTTTCTTAAACACAGAGTCAATATCAAAAATTTCCTGGGGATATTCATTATGCTTGTTTTCCTTTAAAACCTGCATTAGGCTTGGAATAATCCATGCTCTTAACACATTATAATCAACTGTCATGGCATTTGCCAGCTCTACTAAATGAATGTCAATGTTCATCAGTTTTGTTTGAATATCTTTGCTTGTGATGTGATATGTGCTAGTTTCAGTTAAATTTAAGCCTATCAGCAAATTAGCGATTTTTGTTTTAAAAACCTCAAAAGCAGACTCTTCTCCGATAGTTGCCAAATTCGGAATTTCCGGAATAAAATTTTCATAGCCGTAGGCAATAGCGACATCCTCTGCCAAATCAATCGGATGGATAACATCCGGCCTGTAGCATGGGACATAGGCTGTTTTGTCTTTATAGCCAAATCCCATTTTCTCTAATAACCTTTTTAGTTCTTTTTCTTTTAAATTCAAGCCAAGCCTTTTATTGATATAACTAATATTGGCTTTCATTTTTCTTGGAGCTAAGTCTGGAGTTGTAATAGTATTCTCAGGATAAACAACTTCCATTGAATAGATTTCAGCGCCCATGTCAGCAAGAGCAGTAACCAGAATATTCAGTACCATTTTACAGACATTTAAATCAAAGCCTGAAACTTCAATGAATGCCTCTTTTGTTTCATCAGATATTTTTCCGGTAAGATGCGAGTTGATAACTGGTGTAAAGCTCAACACCTGATTATCTGAATCCATGAAATAAGCAAATTTCTCCAGGCCCTCAACTAAATGAGCATATTCCCTTCCGGTAGGGTGCATTGATAATATCTGGCGAGCGTTTATCTCGCGTGGAAATTCTAATGGACGGAAAATAATGTTTTCAGGCTTATCGCACTTTAAGTAAATAGGGAATTTTATTTTTTCACAGGGATAAATCCCCATTGCAGCTTTTGTCCTTTTCCTGCAGAAGGTTATGTGAAGCTTTTCCTGCACCTGGATTATCTCTTTTATTTTTTCATCATTTAATTTTAAGTTTTTAACAATACAGCATGCAGTATACGGCCTTATGTTTTCCATGCCTTTGCTTACAAAACACTTTTCATTAGATTTCTTTGTCTTGTAATTGATTAATCCAGTCTTATTGCCGATAAAAGAGCTTAATGCTCTTCCAAAGCCCTGTTCAGAAAGAATATCCGGCCTATTTGGTTCAATCTCAAGAGTCATCTCATTTTCATCAATAGCATCAACATTTGCTCCCAGGTAAGAAATTCTGTCTACAAGCTCTTCCTCGGATAATCTTTTTCCGATTATCTTTTCTACAACTTTCCTGTTTGCAGTTATTGTCGGCATTCTTTACTGTCTCATGAATTTCATCAAATCTTTAATATCTTCTTTATGCTTTTTTTCATAATAATCCAATACATCTTTTGTCTCAACTGTCTTTAAAAAATTCAGTTCAGTTTTTGCTTCTTTAAAAACAGGCTCTTGTTTTTTTACAGATAATTCATTTTTGTACTTCTTTAGTAAGTCTTCCATTTTTTCACCTCTGAATTTTATGAAGAGGCCTCAAAAATCTATTGATTTTTTTCACCTCAACCAAATTTTCATTTCTCTTAATTGTTTTAAATCATTCTTATATAATTCTCGGATATCATTTATCTCCCAATATTCTGAGATAATCCTGCCCATGCCCTGCCCCCATGCTAGTACAGGAATATCAATACCGAGCAAAGGCTTTACAACTTCCGGGCGGAACACACCTGAGCCGCCAAGCTCAACCCATTCTTTTCTTACAGGATGAAATACAGAGACTTCTGCAGAAGGCTCTGTATAAGGGAAATGTCCTGGCTTAATCCTTACTTTAGGATAGCCCATCTTTTTATAAAACTCTGTCAAATATCCAAGCAAATTCCTGAAAGTAACATCAGGATCAACTACAATGCCCTCAACCTGGTAAAATTCAAACAAATGCTTCCAG
Organism: Candidatus Woesearchaeota archaeon; assembly: GCA_016935095.1. Classification (GTDB taxonomy): domain Archaea; phylum Nanobdellota; class Nanobdellia; order Woesearchaeales; family GW2011-AR15; genus WJJD01. The sequence goes on along the minus strand of JAFGRO010000004.1, from coordinate 24,061 downwards.
TCTAAAGTTTCATTTCTAAAGACCTTGGCAACAGAAAAAAATTTTACAGGAAGGTCCTGTTTTTTAAGTTCTGATATAGTGCGAGCACTTAATACGGTGTTATGTGTTCTAAGCAGATTCTCTTTTGCCCTTTCCGTACTCCACTCACACTGCCATCCTAATGAGCCGGTGGTCCAGCCGTTTTCATGAGTTGCTTTGACTCTTTTCAAAACTTGTTTATTATCTATTCTGCCTTTAGCAGGGTCTTTAATATAAAATGTATCCTGCACATCTCTTGCAGGATGGTCCTGCGGCACAAATAAGGCATCTAAATCCCAGAAACTTGTCTGGACTAAGGGCCCGGTCATCTCTTTAAATCCAAGCTCAATCCATATCTTTTTAATATAATCAACAGCCTGCTTTGTAAAGTGCCTTTTTCCTCCTGAAATTCTGGGAACATTTATTGAAACATCATATCTTCTAAAAGATTTATTTTTCCACTTGCCAGATTTAATCTCTTTGAGAGAGAGCTTTTCAATAACATTTTTTGTTTTAATGCCCTGTTTAAGTAATTTTTTGCCAAGGCTTGTAAGATTTGCATACTTAAGCTTTTTAATGGTTTTTTTAAGGATATTTTTTCTTTTTTTCAGCTCTTCATATGCAAACTTTTCCTCCGGCTTTAACAAGGATAAATCTAATGGAAATTTCTTTTTTAGAAATTGCTCTTCTAATGATTCTTTTGCAAGTAATTTTTTTCCTTGTTCATTAATTGAGAAACTTAATTCTTTATCTTTTTTAACATCAATAGCTGCTTTTTTTCTTAGTGTGCCAATACAGATATTAATTTCATTTTTATCTAAACCTGTTTTGCTTTTGACTTCTCCTAATGTTAATGTTTTATTTTTAACAGCCTCTAAAAAAATTCTCTCAGGCAAGCCTTTTTTAACATAATTTTTTCCATTAACATCTAATTCTACCAGCTCTTTTATGTTTTCATTTAAATCAATGACCTTTTTATTCTGGAGCCATTGTAAAGCACGCATTACTTCAACTTCAGATAATTTTGTAGAATCTTGAATTTCTTCAAAAGCATTAAATTTATTAACAGCATTAAGGACTTTTCTTTCTATCTCTGTCAAAGAATCAATGATTTTCTGGATTTCCATTTTTCTTGTGAAAGTGTTTATGTATAAAAAATTTTTGAACAGCGCTAATTAATGTATCAACAGCAAATTAATATGGTTGAGATTTACACAAAAATAAATTTTTCGGATAAATTTACTCTTTTTTGTAGTTAAAAAAATTTTTAAATACCCTAATATTTTATATTTCCGGGTGATTTTGTTGTATTGCAGGATTTGCAATGCCAAATTGGGCAAGCACGATGATATAATTTATTTGTGTCAGCACAAGCAGGGTTTTGTACATCCCGGATGCTGTATAAATACATGTAGCTGGAATAAAGAGCCCTGTATCCATAAAAAAGCCAGTTTCATGAATACGGACAAGAGATAACCCTAGTCAATCAGTTAATTTTTTAAATGAACCTTTTTTCTCAATAAAATGCTGAGGCTTATAGAAGTTCTCGGGTTTCCTATACGGATTAACTGATTTCTATGAGCCCAATAATTAAATAATAAAACTTTAATAATAAAGGTGAGAGAATATGGCTGAATTTAAGTTGGTAATAGCAGATCCTAAAACAGGCAAATGCCATCAAAAGGTTGTACAGGGAGAAAATGCCCGCCCCTTGGTCGGAAAAAAGATAGGAGATAAACTCAGGGGAGAATCATTTGATATGAGCGGTTATGAGTTTGAGATTACAGGCGGAGCAGATTATTGCGGGTTTCCGATGAGGAGGGATATTGAAGGACCTGTAAGAAAAAAAATATTGATAGTCAAAGGCGTCGGAATAAGGAACAAGGAACAGGGAATCAGAAAAAGAAAAACAGTATGCGGAAATACGATTCATGATAGGATAACACAGGTCTGTTTAAAAGTAATTAAATATGGTAAGAAACCCCTGGACGAAAAGCCCGCTGCAGAAGGAGAACCGCCTGCAGAAGCTAAGCCAGCAGAAAAAAAAGAAGAGAAACCTAAAGAAAAACCTGCTGAACAAAAGAAAGAAGATAAAAAGCAAGAAGTAAAAACAGAACCGGCAGAGCCCAAGAAAGAAGAAAAGCCGGCTGAAGAGAAAAAGGAAGAGGCAAAAAAGGAACCTGAATCAGCCGGAAAAAAAGAATAAATTAATTTTTTAAACCTTTTATTATTTCCATTTTCTTATGATTGTTTTAGGCATTGAATCAACAGCCCATACATTTGGGATAGCTATTCTTAAAGACAAAGAAGTCCTCTCTAATCATAAATCATTCTATACTACAGAATCCGGCGGGATAATCCCTAATGAATTAAAAGAGCATCATAACAGGGTTAAGAATGATGTTTTAAAAGAATCTCTGGAAAAAGCAAATATTAAATTAGAAGATATTGAATTAATTTCATTTTCACAATCGCCGGGAATGGCTCCAGCTTTGCATGTTGGATGTAATTTTGCAAAAGAGCTTGCTAAAAAATTAAAGATTCCGATAATCGGTGTAAATCACTGCGTAGCGCATCTTGAAATAGGGAGAATGCTTTTTCCTGAATGCAAAGACCCGGTGCTTTTATATGCATCAGGGGCAAATACACAGATTATAGCGTATGACGGCGGCAAGTACAGGATTTTCGGAGAGACATTGGATAATGGCATAGGAAATGCACTGGATTCTTTTGGGAGGCATCTTGGCTTAGGTTTTCCGCAGGGACCTAAAATTGAAAAACTCGCTTCAGCATCAAAGAATTATATTGAAATTCCGTATTGCGTAAAAGGCATGGATGTTAATTTTGGTGGTATTTTAACAAATTTAAAGCAGAAGTATAATTCAAAAAAATATAGTACAGATGACTTATGCTTTTCACTGCAGGAGACAGTATTTGCAATGCTGGTTGAGGTAAGCGAGAGGGCAATGGCGCACTGCGAGAAAAAAGAATTGTTGCTGGGAGGAGGTGTTGCCTGCAATAAGCGCCTCCAGGAAATGTGTGATATAATGTGCAGGGAAAGAGGAGCAAAGTCTTTTGTGCCTGCAAACCAATTTCTAGTGGATAATCCTGCAATGATAGCCTGGCTAGGGTTGATTGAATATAATTCAGGGGTAAGAATGAGCATAGACGATATTGATATAAAACCCTATGAGCGCACTGATGATATAAACGTAACATGGAGATAATAATATTAATATACTTTTTTCTATACTAGTATCTATTTTAGAAAAATTTATAAATAAAAGGGTATTATATTTTGAATAATGAAAAGAGGGGTTATTATTTTTGTTATTGTAGCGGTTCTTTTATCTAGTTTTGTTTTAGCCTATGGTTTACTGCTCAAATCAAATTCTCCTGCTGATCCAAATGATCCGAATCTGTATATTTCACTGGGTGATTTTCTAGTAAAAAACGGGTTCAAAGCGCAGGCGCTTGCAGTCTATGACAAAGGTCTTGAGATTGATTCAGCAAATGGGAAATTGCTGAATAACAAGGGCATAGCTTATCTTGATATTGATGAAGCAAAATCAGAAGGGTTTTTTTTATTGGCTTTAAAACAAGACCCTGATTATGAAATTGCAAGAAAAAACCTTGCGCTGATTTATAATAAGCAGGCTAAGTATAAGGAAGCTGTTGAGCAATTCCAGGTATTAGCCGATCAATTTCCTGAAAATGCAGATTATAATTATGACCTTGCAATTAATTTAGGGAATCTGTATTATTATGAAAGCCGTTCTTTAGAAGATTTAGATAAAGCATTATCTTATTTTAAAAAAGTCAATGAAATATCTCCCGGATTTCTGAAAACAAATGAAAATATTGCAGTCCTGGAGGAGATAAGGGGATTATATACTTAATTTCTGTTTTTCTTTATTATATTTTTCCGCAATCTTTAATAACTTCTTATTCCTAATTCTATTTGATGCCTTCAATAATTGAATTCCGGGATATTTCAAAATCTTTTGGCCAGAACAGGGTTCTTTCCGGGTTTAACCTGAAAATTGACAAAGGGGAAATACTTGGCTTGATAGGCCCCTCCGGATGCGGGAAATCAACGTTAATGAAAATACTGCTCGGGATTTACCAGGCAGACTCGGGAAAGATATTCATCAATAAAAAAGACCTCTCAAAAAACCTTGTGGAGATAAGGAGACGCGTCGGATTTACAACCCAGGAGAATTCTTTCTATTATAAGCTTACAGTCTATGAAAACATGAGGTATTATGCTAACCTCTACAATGTAAAGCAGGAAAACCTCAGGCAGTATCTTGAAAATATTTTAAGGGAGGTTGACCTTTACAAAGCAAGAAATGTCCTTGCAGATAATATCTCAGGAGGCATGAAGCGCAGGCTTGATTTTGCAATCTCCCTGATTCATGACCCTGATATTCTTGTATTAGATGAGCCGACTACAGGATTAGACCCTATCTTGGTGAGGCAGTTCTGGGCAATTGTAAAAAAATTCAATAAAAGAGACAAAACAATAATTGTGAGCTCGCATATTTTCCGGGAAATTGAAGAAAACTCTTCAAGAGTAGGGATTATGAATAACGGGAAAATAGTTCATATAATTAATCTTGAACAAATGAAAAAATCAAAAGAGCTCATCCAACTATACCCTTTATTCAAAAAATACGTAGAAAAAAAACCTGATAAAAAAGCATAATAAAAAAGAAAAATAACAACAATGCCGCGAAATGATATTCATATAAAAATTTAACAATAATGAAGAAAAATCACCACCATCATGGCACAGACGGTCTCACAAAGGAAAAACTTGTGAGCCCTATTTCATTTTTGCTAAAACACGCAAAAATTCCATCTGGCCATGGTGGTGATTTTTCTATTAAAATTATAAACCTTGAACTTCCATTAATAAAATGATAAAAAAACTATACTTTGAGCTTTACAAGAACTTTAATCTGATTTTTAGAAATTTGAGCTCATTAATGCTTCTGGTAATAGGCCCTCTCTTTTTGATTTTGCTGATTGGGTTTGCATTTTCAGGAGATGATGTGCACAGCATAACAATAGGCATTAAGTCCGCTGATTTCAATGCACTGCAGCCGGTTATATCAAATTTCTCTGGAATAGGCACGATTCATGAATACAGCGAGGTTGAGCCCTGCATTGAGGATATGCGCCTGGAAAAAACACACATATGCATTGAGTTCAGCGATGATTTTATAAAAACAGAGGATAATGAGACAATACCTTCGGGCCAGATTGTCTTTTATTTTGACAATACCCGCAAAAAAATATCAAATGCGATTGTGCAGGAATTGACTGAGTTCATGGGCATTACTTCAGAGAAGATAAGCATTGAATCAGCTAAAACAATCTTTGCAAATATTGAAGCGCTGGTTGTATTTTTAGATCAGCGGAATTCTGATATTGTTGTACTGGTTAATGAATCATCTAATTTAAAGCATGACTTAACAGAGAGAAGACAAAAGCTGGTTGGATTCAGGGATGAATTTTTGCCAAGATATAATAAAATAAAACTTATACAAAGCAGGATTAACAATATCACTGAATCAGTTAATTCTTCATATAGTGAATTTATTTATGAGCTAAATCTTCTGGATTATGAGCTGGAATTATTGAATTATGAGATCACCGGCTGGATAAACCCAATAACTCTTCCGGGATATTACATCTATGAAATTAACATGACAAGGTATATGACAACTAACCTTAGTTTTCTTTCATTGAATAATATAACTTTCTCCCAGTTCAATTTAACTAATTTTACTTTTATTAACAGGACAATGCTGAATGACACTCTCAATAATGATATGATTGACATTTCAGATATATCTGAAAATGATTATAGGAAATTACTGGCATCTTCAATTGATGACAGGATAAATAAAGTGCATTCATTGGTTGAACGCGCAACAGACTCAACAACCGGGCTTTATAATGAGTTTATCCTGTTGAAAACAGAGTTTGACTCTGTGATATTCCAGCTGGATGAGTTCAGGATAATGCTGGATTCAGAGATTGAAGCGACTGACATATATTTAAGGAAGATTGATGCGGCTGTAATTAAAATCCATGAGCTTCAGGACAAATTAAATGAAAATCTTGTTAAATTATCCAAGCTGAATCCAAACCTGGCAGAAAAATTAATTAAGCCGATTGTGCAGTCATTTGAGCCTTTATCTGCAAATTTAAAAGACATAAATCTTGTTTTTCCATCTCTTTTGAGTATGATTATAGTCTTTATCAGCATATTGTTCTCTAACATAGTCACATTGAGTGAGATAAATTCAAAGGCGTTTTTCAGGAATCTTATCACGCCTGTTAATGACTTTATATTCACTATAGGTTTGATAATCACTAATCTTGTGGTTGTAATGTTCCAGGTTTTGGTTTTGTTAATTGTAGCAGAGTTTAAATTCAGGATTAATGTCTTTCATAATATTGCTGAAATTTCATTTATATGCATTATTTTTTCACTTGTCTTTGTCTTTTTCGGGATGATATATGCGTATCTCTTCAATAATGAGCAGACAAGCATTCTTGTAACGACATTTACAGCAATTGCATTTTATCTTTTCAGCGATGCAATCACACCATTGGAGACAATGCCGATGCTTGCGTCAAGGCTTGCCTCACTAAACCCATTTGTCTTTATCAGCAGTGTTTTTAAAAAGATTATTTTGTTTGATATACCTCTGTTTTATATGCAGAAAGAGATGATTATCCTTTTGCTCTATTTTCTAGTCAGTTTAATCCTTTTGGTAGCTGTTTCTAAGGTTAAGAATAAGAGGCAGATCTGAAAATATATTACCTTTTAGTAGTATAAATATAAAAATTTAAATATTAGCTGTTTTCCACTTATGAAAGAAATATAATTTTATTAAAATGATCTCTAAAACTAAAAAAGGAATAAGTGTATTACTGTTTAATATGGATGCTCAAGCACTTCTTTCTATGAATAATATATTTAATCAGAATCCTCTATCTGGAATTTTAGCTAATCCCACAATAAGCACCCAAGTTCCAGCAGGTTATAAGCTTGATACAGCTTTATTAAGAGCAGCAAATGGTGAACTTGATATCCCTGCAGTTCAGGTAACGCAAGAAGAACTTTATAAGATTATATTATTTCATCCTGAACTTCTTGACCTTCAGGCATATGTAGCTGAGATTGCCTTTAAGGGAGATTTTGAATCAACTAGGAAAGGAGACCAAGATCCTGATGTTTGTCAAGAACATATTTTTCTAGGAGCATATAATGGAAAGTATAAACATCGGAGAGCTATTTATCCCCTTGATCATGATAAGTCTGGGATTGCTTCTGTAGACATAGGAAACAAAATAGGAGATTATAAAACACTTGTTGGTTTGTATGGAACTCAAATAAGAGACATTGTTAAAATTATTCGTAGGTCAGCTGTTTCCTTTCCAGAAGAAGAACTAGTCCGTTGTTATGGATTAAAAGGCAAATATCTTAAAGACATACCAAGAAAAAAAGTACATAAGAAAATCATTAGATCCTATTGTAAGCATAGAAAAAAGAAAAATCCTGAAAAGTTCCAACCATATAAACATAAGCATATTGGAGGAATTCTTATTGGTGTTAAAGGTGAGATATACTGCCAAAAAAGGTCTAATAATAAGGATGAAAATCCAGGGTTGATTGATAAAATTGCAGGAGGTCACATCCCAACAGGAGTTTCATACAGAATATCAGCTTACCATGAATTTGCTAAAGAAGTAGGAATAGCAGTAGGAATTTATGATACAATATCTTGGTTAAACATCTTGCATACCTGTCCAGATATGATGAAAAAAATGGCAGTTTGTAGAGAGCCAGAACTTATTGAAAATTACAAATCATGGAGAGTAAGGCCAGATGGAAGATCTTTTTGGGAGATATGTGATCAATATTTCACAATTGGATATTATAATGGTCCAAATCAGTTTTTTAATAGTGATCATGAAGCAATTGAATTAATAAAATATGAAAATATTGATCATCTAAAAAGAGAGATTGAGAAACATCCAGATGACTTTACAGAAGATTTAAAATACATGGTTAAAATGTACGAGAAAGAGTTAATACCTCTTGCAGGCAGGGTTGTATAAAATACTGTTTTTATCCATCTTAACGAGTAAAGTACAAAATTTATTTAGTTTACATTTAGAAAACTAATACTCCAATCCCATCCGGAATTCAGTTAAATCAAGAATTATCTCGAGGATTTGGATCATTTTGGTAAGAAGAATAATCTCTTTTTTAGGAATGCTTTCCTCTTTTTTATTTAATAAATTTTTTACATGATCCCTGTTTTCTCCAAGTTCATTTGCCTTTTCTAAACTGAATTTATAAAATAATTCATAATAACCTTCTATAGATTTGTTTATTTGATTCCACAGATCAATTGTCTCAGGATGGAGCTTTTTTTTATAAATTAACAAATCTCTTGCATTGTATTTTAGTACATCAACAATCTTATCTATTGATGCAATAACATGGTAGTAAAGACATGTTTTCTTGACGTCAGGATAGCCAAATTTATTTAGCAGCCTTAATGAATAACTAACAAACCTACTGATATTATCGTGTTTTTTTTCTATTGTACTAATTAAAGATAAGTCATTTGTTTTTATTCCTTCTAAAAGGCAGTCTGCAGTCTCTTTTAATAACAAAAATATTCTTTTAAGTATTGTTTTAAAATCTTCTCTTGTTTCTTTTGTTATATATTTGATTAGCATCCTGTTGCTTGATTCTTCAACAACTTCAATGCCAATGCATCTTCCAACAACATAATGAATGACAGAAGGGATATTGACCTTTTTTGCTTTCCTATGATGTGTGGTATTTATTTCTTTAAATTTAAATTCAATCTCATTATAACCAAACCTATATAGGCTTTGAATGCAGAGTAGAATAGATGTCCTGTCTAATCTAGTAATATCAACAGACACTTTCTCAATTTTTAGAGGCTGTTCTGTGTTTATAATAAGCTTATTGCCTTCTTCTTCAATAAAAACAGAATCTCCTTTTTCAAGTCCTCTATCCTTGAGCCAATGTATAGGCAGAGATGTCATCAAAGTAGAACCGCCATGTTTTACCAGTTTTCTTTGTTCCATAACGGCTGGGGGTAATTATCTTATATATAAATATTTCCAAAAAAATGTAAATAATGTATACGATATTGAATAAATATAGGTATGTAATTTAAAATTATAAATAATATGATTATTAGATTTGTTTTGTTGATAGTTGTTTCTAAGGTTAAGAATAAGAGGAAGGTTTAGATTATTATTTCTTTCTTAAATTAATATATCTGGACAGTGGTTTATAGTCTATAAAAAACGAAACATTTATAAATTACAGCTATATTTACTACTTATTAGAGGTAAAATGGTACAAAACATATCACAGGTTTTAGAAAATTCTAGATCCATCTCCGGGTTAGTAGTACTTAGGGGAAGACCCGGTTCTGGTAAAACAACATTAATGAAGGAGCTTGTTGCTCAGTATAATGGCATGAAATTACCAGATTCTTTCAGAATACTTCCAATTGATAAACCAGAATTATCTTTAAGAATTGCAAGAATGGTAACTACTCGGGATCCTAAACCTGGTGATGATACTGAGGAAGGAACATGTGTAACAGAAGAGCGATTTGATCAAATGATAGAAGGTGGAGAACTTAAATTATATTATGAGTCAAGAGAAAATGGAAAAAGATATGGTTGGCTTCAGGGTGAATTACATCCAAAAGATAGAAATGAAATTGTTTTTACCACTACAAAAGATCCTGATGTAAGAGATTTAGAGCAGCTTTTAGGAGCAGTTAGTGTTTATTTAGATGTTCAAACATGTGTGTTAGAAGATAGAATTAGAGTAAGAGGAGGTAATTCTGTGATGGTTCAAGAAAGACTTAATAGACTCACACAGAATAGATCTGTAACAGTGCTTGATGCAACAGGACAAATACGTGATTCAACGCCTGAGGATGAATTCTTAGGTACATATGCTCCATTAGGAGGAATCTCTCACTTAATTGTTGAAAATAATGGAGATGTTGGTTTAACAGCAGAAACAATATTTCCTCAAATCCTTGAATTAGTTCAACAAGGAAAAAAACTCTTTTCAATACCTGCTCAAAGAAATCTTATATTTGATGGTAAGACTTGCCAATATGAAACGCTTAGACCTAAGGATAGATTAAGACCAAGCGGGTTAACAGTAAACCATCCTGAACAAGTAGATTATGGTAAATTCAATTTACCTTATTTAGTTATGCTTGGTGTAGTACATAGGCCTTGGAAATCCGGATTGCCTTCTTACATTGTAAGAGTAAGTGAAATAGGGAAAGAAATAGATTTATGGAATGAAAGAAAAGTTGCTTTTAGAGGAGGTATTATCCATCCAATGGAATATTGGTGTGTTGATAGTGAAAATTTGCGTGAATTTATTGATCATATGTATGCAAATGGTTTTGATGAACCTGTTTTATATACATCAGATGAAACATCCACAGGGGATCTTGATAGATCAAAATGTACATATTGTGAAACATCATCTCAATATAGAGATATAATGCAGATATTTGAGGATTTTGGCTTGCAAAGAATTTTCTTACCTGAAACAATGTATGAAAAACTAAATAAGGTTTATCAGAGAGCAATTTATGGAATTCCATTTAGTTCTGCCGCAGCTATGTATACAAATTGTGATTTACAGCCGCCTAAAGGGTTTGGTTTAAATTGTTTTGATCAACTGCAAGAACTAAGAGATCTATTATCTGAAGAGGAAATTCAATTTACATATATAAGAGATTCTATTAGAGGAAGACATTGTGCGTTGTTAATAGGAGCAGGATCTGAATTATATTATGTTGACACTTATTTGTTAGGAGTTACTCCTATTAATTTAGAGGACGTTTTTCAAGCTCCATATAAAACTCATGAATTCCATGCGTATCCGATTAAAGAAGATCATGCGGTCATAGAAATGGAATACAGACCTGATGAAAACCAATTGAAAGTAACAAAAAAATGGTCAAAAAATTGGGAACCAAGAGAATATTTATTTGATTTAGATTCGCAATCAAATGATCCTTTGTCTCCTGATTTATACAGAACACTTACTTTGGAAAGAGTAGCTGAGAGACAAGGTGTTTCAATGAGAGTTCTTATGAATGATGGATCTCTTTATCATGTTGGTTGTTTATTTGAATTAGACAAAAAACCTTCTACAAAAGGTCTTTTTATTAGAGAAGAAATGGGAAAAAAAATCCGATTTGGATCAGATGAATTTGATTTAAAATTAGAACAAATTGCAGGAGCTGTTCATGCAACTCCTGATGAGATGATTGATTATCTTTTTACCAGTATTGGATTGTATCAATCTCTAATAAATGAATAAGAATCTACTAAATAATAATTATGAATAAAACAAAGTGAAAACAAATATGACTGAAAAAACTATTGAAAACTTATTAGCTAATTGTACACAATTAGGCAGATTAGTAGTAGTCAGCTGAAGGTCATGTAGTGGAAAAACTTCTTTATGTAATTTACTTGTAGCAATATTTGGTAATGGTTATTCTTTGGCTGGAATTAATTCTGATTTTGATCCACCTGAAATGTCTGTTCGTAAAGCAATAAAATATACAACAAGAGCTCAAAGAGATGATGATGATCCTGAAGAGATTATTTGTTTAACAGAAGCTGCGTTTAAGCAAAAAGTGGATGAAGGAGAGATACTAGTACCTTATAGTCCAATAACACATGGAAATTATTGGTATGGTCTAGGAAAAAGAGATTTACGCCCTGAGAAAAATGAATTAGTTGTTACACCTCATAATGACTTTTCATCAGCAGTAGACCTTGCTCAGTTGTATGGTGCTATTCATGTATACATTGATGTTAATTCAGAGGAAGTAAAGAGAAGAATGGAAGAAAAATTTTCTGATATTCCTGAACTGCTAGCTGAGAGATTAGAATTATGTATGGCAAATGAACCAGTATCTGTTATTGATGAAAATGGAGAATTACATCATCTGACTCATGAACAGCATTATTTTCCAACATATAATTGTAGAGAACCTATCGCAGATATAATTGTTGATAATACTAATTGTGATTTAGAAGCAATGGCAGAGAGAGTGTTTTTTGAAATTATTCAGAGAATATTAGATCAAAATGAAAATGGACAATATTATGTTCCTCCTGTTAAAAGATTATATGAATCAGAATTTGGAATTGAAGAAAGTATACTAAGACCTGAGTATTATAAGACAAGGAGTGGAAGACGTGTAGATGCAGAAGTTGATTCAGAGCACCTTGTAACTATGAATAGAGAAAGAACATTAGTTGGATTAAGTGTGATCATTCCATGGAATAGACCCATGCATTTAGAGAAAAATTATCTTGTTCAAATTCAACCTGCGTCTGAAGGAACAGAAATACCAGAGCAGGATAGATTGCATCTATTTAGAGGAACAACTCTAGGACCAGTTGAATTGTGGATATCAGGAGAGGGTACATTATTACCAAAACTTAAACAAGATTTACATATGTTTGGGTTTATGCGTCCAAGAAGAATTCCGACAGATGAATCATCTTATGATGGCCCTGGCAAAGAGTATAGGATGAGTTATGGATGTACTTATGGTACTATTGCACAATTCCTTCAACAAAATGGTTTTACAAGATTGGTAGAGAATAATTTATCTAGTTAATATTCAAGACCCATCCTTGCTTCTGTCAGATCCAGAATTATTTCAAGAATCTGCTTCATGTTATTTATTAGAGCCATTTCTTCTTTTGAGATGTCTTTCTTTTCTTTTTTTATTAATGTTTTTACATAATCTCTATTTTTGCTTAATTGCTCTACTATTCCAAGATCATATTTATAGAATAAGTTATAATACCCTCTGATTGATTGATTTATCTGTTCCCATATTTTAATAGTTGCATTGCTTATCTTTCCTTTATAGTCTAAAATTTCCCTTGCATTATATTTGAGAATATCTGCAATCTTATCAAGTGATGCGATAATATGATAATAAAAGCATGTTTTTTTAACATCAGGGTAACCGTATTTGTTCAATAGCCTAAGGCAATAACTGACAAACTTTGTTATATTGTCATGTTTCTCTTCAATTGCTCTGATTAAATTATTGTCATGATTCATTATCCCTTCTAATAGGCTTTCAGCAGCCTCCTTAAGCAGTAAAAATATTCTCCTTAAAATCACTTTAAAATCTTCTTTTGCCTCTTTTGAGATATGCTTGATTATAACCTTGTTTTTTGTCTGTTCAATAATCTCAAATCCGATGCACCTGTTGACTATATAATTGAGTATTTTTCAGAAGGGAGACTGCAGCAACTTATTCAGGAACAGCCAGGTGATTTTGCATATGACATTAAATATATGTTTGGAAATTTTAGGGATGCTATATTCCCTTAATTTTTTTTCACTTCCCGTTTATCTTCATTATCTTTCCTAAAACATCTTTGTGCTTATTCCACACAAGTGCTTCCTTCAGCACTTCAGAAATCGAAGTAACTGGAATAATTTTTATTTTCTTTAATTTTTCTTTATCAATAATTATATCTCTAAGATTAGATTTAGGAACAATTACATTCTTTATTCCAGCGTCAATTGCTGCTTCTACTTTTGCAGTCACACCGCCAACAGGAAGAACCTCTCCTCTAACAGATAAGCTTCCGGTCATTGCATAGTCCTGCTTAATAGGAATTCTTTTTAATGCAGATATTATTGTTGTTGCAACGGCAATGCTTGCAGAATCTCCCTCAACACCTTCATAAGTCTGCAAGAACTGGACATAAATATCATATTTGCCTTTAATGTCAGTCCCGAAATATTTCTTGATAATTGCGGAGACATTTTTCACAGCTTCTTTTGCAATATCTCCCAGTTTGCCTGTTGCAATAAACTCAGATTCTTTGCCTCCGGGGGTAACCTCTGATTCTATGGGCAGGATAATCCCTGAGTAAGCTGAGCCGCCTCCGATTACAGCAAGTCCGTTTACTCTTCCAACCTGTTTTCCGGCTGTCCTGATTATTTCATATTCTTTTTTCCTTTCAATGTATTTATCTGCTATCTGCTGCTCCAGTGTTCGTGCAACCTGCTTTGCTCGGTATATGTGCTCAGGCTTTACAATTTTTGCATTTTCTTCCTGTGCAAGATCTCCTGCTGCCCTTACAAGTCCTCCTAATTCTCTCATCCTTAAGGTAAGGTGTCCTTTTCTGTTAGCTCTTTTGCGGGCTTCTTCAACTATGGCTTCAACTGCAGCTTTTGAAAAATGGGGAATTTTATTATCTTTTACAATTTCCTGTGCAACAAAAACAGCTATCTTGTCGCAGTTTTCAGGAGTATCCTGAATTGTCTCTTCCATATGCACTTCATATCCATAACCGCGAATCCTGGATCTTAAAGCAGGGTGCATCTTTGCAACAGTCTCCACATTGCCTGCTGCTACAAGAATAAAGTTACAAGGAACTGATTCAGTTCTGACCATTGCTCCTGCGCTTCGTTCAGATTGCCCTGTAATTGAGTATTTTCCTTCCTGCAGAGCTGTTAATAATTCCTGCTGGGTAGAAGGCTGTAATGTTGCAATTTCATCAATAAACAAAACGCCCATGTTTGCCTTATGGATCATTCCGGCTACAACCCTTTCATGTGCAGGTGTTCCCAGACCTCCGCTTTGGAAAGGATCATGAAGCACATCTCCTAATAATGCTCCTGCATGCGCGCCTGTAGCATCAAAGAAAGGAGCCTGTTTTTTTCCGAAATTATCTACTATTACTTTTGGCACCTGAGTCTGCCTCTCCATTTTTTTTCCAAATGTAAAAGAGAACATGACTCCAACCATAAGTAGCATCAAAGTTACAGAAATAGATGCATACATAATTGCATTTGCAGTCTGGTTGCCTTGTATAAAATACTCGCTTTTCCATAAATGATATACAAAAAACCCGACAGCCAGAAAAATAATCATGAGGATTATATTTAAGTTTTTTGACATTGACATGCTCTGCAGTTTTGCCTTAAGAACAAACTCACGGCCTTTTCCGGCGGGCATTGTCCTGATTAAAGGCTGGTTTTCATCATTTGGATTCGGAAAAGAAATAACATCAACAAGCTTTTCTTTTGGGAGGAGCTCTGCTAAAGCCAGTCCCAGCATTGATTTCCCGGTTCCGGGCTCTCCTATCAATAAAACATGCCTTCTTTGGCCTGCAGCTTTTTTGATTACATTTACTGCATTGTCCTGACCGATTACCTGATCAATAATATTCTTAGAAACCTTGATATCTTTAGTTGTCTTGAAATTTAATTTTCCACCCATAAAACAAAAAAAAAGCAATTCATATATAAATTTAGTGGAGTAACTTTAAAAAGATAAAATAAAAAATTTTTTAATAATAAATAAAATAACTTGTTTTTATGAATGAGTCTCTTCTCTTAAAACTTGCAGTGGTCTTTTCATTTACCGGGATTATCGTATTGTATCTTATTTCAAGAAATATTGAGATAAATGATACTACAATAGAAAAAATAAATAAAGAAGAGCTTGACAACGAAGTAAAAGTTACAGGAAGAATAACTAGTGTAATAAACAGGGAAGGGCTTACTGTCCTTGAAATCTCAGAACAAACTAAAATCAGTGTTTTATTGTTTAATAATGAATTAAATTTCACAAAAGGAAATGTTGTGGAAGTTCATGGAAAAATTGATGAATACAATGAAAACAGGCAGGTGATTGCAAATTCTGTAAAGGTTGTTTCCTGAATTTTTTGAGAATATTTAAAAATAAGTTCTTCTTTCTTTAAATCTGAAATTAAAATGGGAAATCTGACTCTAAAACAAAGAGCTGGAAGGACACTGACAGGATTAGCTTTACTATTATCGCTTACTTCTTCTGCTGCATGAGCATATATTGCAAAGCCAGAAGAATTTACAAAATACGATTTAAATGGAGACGGGAATCTGGAAACTCTTGCTCTTGTTCAAAGTGAAACCTAGGAAGGAGCAACAATTACAGATCTTGTTGTTGTTTATCCTCCATCAGAAGAATTTGGAAGAACAGAGCCTTACACAGATACAATTGGTTCTCTTGTTGTAGATGTAGATGTAGATGAGCCACATATATCTTGTGGAACACCCTATTGGAAATATCCTATATTTAAAGAGCTTAACTCTCCAGATGATAAGATGGATGTAGAATTAAATATGTATGGCACTAAAAATACAGGCACCACTATTTGTAATCCTATGAGAACATATCATTACAGGAATTTAGGAACCGGAGAAGATGGTATTGCGAGATTTATTTTTGTTGAATACCCCTAATAAATGAGCTATTTCACTTTTCTCTCGTAATTACAAAAATATTTATAATACATTTCTTTATCAATAATATTATTGTCCGGGGGAAAGAATGGAAAACATACCTGTTCCGATTAAAACTATTGATAATAAAAAGTTTTTATCAGATAAAATAAAGAGGGCTAAACTTTCACCCACGAGAACATTGGAATTATGCAGGAATTATGTCTCTGAAAAAAAGGGGGAATGGAACCATTATGACTGGCTGAATTTTGTGAAGGAAATGAATGAACAGGGCTATAATAATCACCCGGATGAGCTCGGGTTTATTTTGGAATCAGAAAAGAAAAAATATTTTACGAACAAGCAGGAATTTATTAAGCCTGAACTCAGGCTTGCAAAGCCTGTTCCAAAACAAAATATTATAAAACAAACTATTCCCTACAACAGCAAAAAACACCAGGACGTTCTCCTGCAAAAATTAACTGCTTTTCCTGTTATGAGACTTTTCAGGGGCAAACTGGTATACCAGAATAAAAGCTTATTTGACAGAATTAAAATAAAGAAACAATAAATGTTGTCCTGTTTTACTTTCTTGATGTAATAACAAAAATATTTAAAGTAAGATAATTCCTATATAATTTTATTTGGGGGATTTGATGAAAAAACAGTTTAAACTATTTGAGATCATTGATAATTTTATTAAAGAGACTAATGCTTCATGGACTAATAAACAATGGAATAAATTAATGAATGATATTGAAAAAAGCAAAATCCTGATTAATAAGGAA
This sequence comes from Candidatus Woesearchaeota archaeon, assembly GCA_016935095.1. Classification (GTDB taxonomy): domain Archaea; phylum Nanobdellota; class Nanobdellia; order Woesearchaeales; family GW2011-AR15; genus WJJD01. The sequence goes on along the minus strand of JAFGRO010000004.1, from coordinate 6,883 downwards.
AAACTAAAAGAGATTATTGACAGGGAAAAACAAAATTACCTTAAAAAAGATGAAATTTCAAAATCAAAGACAATTAACATGTGCAGGAAATTTGTTTACCAGCATAAGGCTGGCTGGAATAATAATCAATTGAAAAGATTCTTTAAACAAATAAAAAAGACAGGTTATCACAAATCTGATGAAGAATTGATAAAGATCCTGGAAATAGAAAAGAAAAAATACCTCAGCAGGAATCCTGTGGTAAATAATTCTCCGGAACAAATTAATGTTCAGAACAGGAAAGAGGAACAACCTGCAAAAAAACATTTTAATCAGGAAAATCACATATCTCATGAAGAAAAAAATTTAATTTCTTTAAAAGAGACTCTCACTAAGAAGCAGGAGTTGCTGAATAACAAAGAGAATGAATTAGATAAAAAGCATAAAGAAATATTGAAAATAGAACATAATCTTGTTAAAAAAGAAAAGCTGCATGAGAATTTTTTCCAGAAATTAAAGGAAAAGGAAAACCTGCTGCAAAGGGAAAAAGAGCGGTTCAGAAAAAAAGAAGCAGAACTCAAAACAAAATCTGAGAACTTCAGCACCGAAGAAAAAAAGCTTGAAAAAGAGAAACAAAGGACAGAAAAACTGGAAAAAAAGATCCTGTCAAAAAATGAACTGCTGAAACAGGAAAAAAAAGAGATATTGAAAAATAAAAAAAGACTGGATCAACAGGAAAAAGAAAATATTGCAAGAGAAACAAAACTTAATTCTAAAAAAACCGAGCTTGATGACCAGGAAGATCTTGTCTTAATTAAATTCAAAAAACTGGAAAACAAGGAGAGCCAGATTAATATAATTAATAACAAGCTTGAGTTATTTAAAATAAAACTGATTAAAAGAGAAAGGGCAATTGCCCACAGGTTCAAGCTCTTAATAAAACAGAAGATTGAGATTGAAGACAAACTCCCCTTCATGAAATCAAAAGAACAGGAGCTCCTGGAAAAAGAAAAAGAGTTAAATAAAAATCTGAAAAAATATGAAAAAGACCAAAGAGAACTCATAAATCAGAAAATAAGCTTAACTAAACAAAAAAATAAAATTGAATCACAAAAGAAAAGCCTGGAAAAAGAAAAAAGGGAATTCGAAACAATTAAGAAAGATATAACCGAGCTTGAGACTAAGCTTCTTAAAAAAGAGTTTAAGCTAAACAGGGTTAAGAATGAATTGGAAAACAGGTTAATTGATATTAAAACAAAAGAGACAAATCTCAAAGAAAATAAAAAATCTTTTATGCAACAGCAGAAAGAAGCAGAAAAACATGAGCTTGTTTTGGATAATAAAAAACAGGACATTAAAAAAGAAGTCGCTGAACTCAGGGACCAGTTAGTCACTCTTTCCAAAGAAGAAAAAGAACTGAAAAAATTATCACAACAAATAGAAAGAGAAAAGTCAGACCTGGAAAAAATCCAGTCAGACCTTTATCAAAAGCAGGATTCATGCAGAGAGTTTAAAGAATCATTAAATAAAAAAGAACAGGAGCTCAGGCTTAAGGAAAATCAGCTGAATGAAAAAGCAACTCTCCTTGAGAAAGAAAAGAAGAAGGTTCATAAAAAATCTCTTGAATTGGTTGAAAATGAAAAATCACTGAAAACAAAAGATATTAATCTGAATGAGTCTAAAAATGAAATTGATATTAAAATTAAAGAATTTGAAGAAAAAGAATCTTCGTTAAATAAAAAGGACAAAGAAATTGAAAAATTTATAAAAGACCTTGAACAGGAAAAACAGATTCTTGAACAGAAGACAAAACTGCTTGAGGAGCAGGAAGCTTCACTGAAAAATAAAGAACTTGAATTAGGAAAAAAAGAACGCAAGCTGCATTACAATTTTAAGAAACATACAGATACTAATTTAAAATTATTAGAAAGCAAGAAAGAGGTTGATTCACGGGAGCTTCAATTAAATAAACTCGAGAGCAGGTTAAATAAAAAGGAAAAAGACATTCATGAACTGGAAAGGGAACTCAGGGAAAAAAGCAGGCTAATAAAAAAGAAACTGGCTTTATTGAATAAAGAAGAAAAAAACCAGCGCGAACTTATGAATGATGTTAAAAAAAGACAGGCTGAGGTTGATAAAAAAGAAAAATACATCCAGGACAAAACAAGTTACCTGAAGAAAGAATATGAAGAAGTAACCAACATAAAAAGCAAGCTGTCTAAAACACTGGAAGAATCTGACTTGAAGAAAGAAAACTTGCTAAAAGAAAAAATTGAATTTGAAAAAAAGAATGATGAATTAAAAAGGAAGTATGAGCTTATCTCAAAACAGGTAGAAGAGGAAAATAAGAAATTAAAATTAATCTTAGCGGAGATAGCTAAACTAAAAAGAACCAGAATAAAACATATCCAGAGCATGCAAAACCAGAAACAAAAAATAAAGCTCAGAGAAAAAAACCTGAAAAAAACAGAAAATGAAATCTACCAGGCAAAACAGCATATCGACGAAATCAAATCACATTATTTAAATGAACTCTCAAAATTAAAACAAAGGCACCTTGAATTGGAAAAGTATGAATCTTCCATTAAAAAACTCGAGGATTTTGCAGGCAGAGACCTGATTGAGGTTAAACATTAAACATGATAAAAATAATACATCTTGTCCAAAATTCTATAAAAGAAGGCTCAATTGACAAAATAAAAATAAAGAGTGATGAGACTTGGGTTGACTGCCTTAGTCCCACAAGGGAGGAACTTAAAAAAATAGCCGAGCAGACACCTGTTTCAATTGTGGATTTTGACCGGGCGCTTGATGAATACGAAAGGCCTAGCGTCCTGGAATTTGATGAGTTTTCTGTCATTACTTTTCATGCGCCTTTTGTTAATAGAACCAATAATAGTCTTTCTACTGTCCCTGTATCTTTTTTTGTTTTTAACCATAAGATACTTATCCTCAGGAAACAGGAATTGGAATCGCTGAGCAGGATTTATGCATTAGATGAATCAAAGAAGATTAATATTATGAAAAAGGACATGACAATAAGTTATTCACTTTATGCAATAATGAGTGAAATTATAAATGACTTTTTCACGTATATAGACGAGATTGAGGGCAGGATTGAAAAACTTGAAGAGAATGTTTTTAAAAACCCAAACAAGAAAACAGTGAAAGAGATATTCAGTTTAAAAAAAACAATGATTTATTTCCATAAGTCTCTTACAGGCAACAGGGAGGTAATAACAGGCATTGAAAAGGAATTTGTCAAACAGGTTAAAGGGAAAAACCTTCAGAAGTTCAGGTACCTTTACAATGACATTACACAACTGATAGATATGGTCGGCACCTATAGAGACATTTTGACAGGAAGCCTTGATATCTATCTTACCTCTGTTTCAAATAATCTGAATCATGTAATGAAGAAACTTACAGTGATTACCTCTTTTGCAATGTTTCCTACACTGATAGCTTCAATATACGGCATGAATTTCAGGAATATGCCGGAATTATTATGGAAATGGGGCTATCCATTCTCATTTGGGTTAATGTTTCTCTCAGTGATAGTAATGTATATCTATTTTAAAAAAATGGACTGGATGTGAAATGTCAAATATTACCAATATTACCTCATCACCTGTGTTTTATAATATTAATACAACTTCAACTATAGATGCAACCAGGGATTATTTCTATAATCTTCCGAATGCACTGATGCATGGAGATATTGCATCAATGATTATTGCACTGATATTGTTTTTTATTCTTATTATAATCATAAATAAGGTTACCTCATTGATTCTGGAATTGCTTAGAAGGACTGTTGTTTTTATTATTGTTGTGCTTGTATTGATTGATTTTATTCCGAGATACCTGCAGTTATTAAGTTCTGAAGGTGCAAATACAGGCACAGTCTTAATAGGGATTGGCGCTTTAGTCGTGAGCGGCATTGGACTGTATATAGCATCAAGGAGCTTATTCAGGTCTGCAAAGAAGCATATTGAAGACTGGAAATCAAGTAAAAGTATTCAGGATGCAGGAAAAAGAACTATAAAAGGGGGAGCATCAGCAATGGAATCAGCCCATACAGAAAATGTAGGCCAGATTTTTTCAAAAGATTCCCTGAAAAGCGATAAATCTTTAATCACAGTATTGATTTACCTGCTTGTGGCAGAGTTCGGTGTGTTTTCCTCGCCTACATTATCCGCCCCTAATATTAAGGTAGGGGTGCTGTTGTTTCTGATTTTTGTTGTAGGCATTGTTTTGTTTGTTAAAAAAGCCTATCATGATGCGAAAATCGGGTTTACTTACCTGGGAGCGACATTTGTTGTCGGTTTATTTTTTGCTTTTATTCTTGGGTTCATCTGGGGCAATATTCCTTTAACTAAATTAATCTCTCTTGATTTTTTTCAGAGTGATTCATTAATCGCATTGATAACCGGAATGAGTGTATCCCTGTTTGCAGGAAGCAAAGGATAGAATATGAACCAAATTGCTCCTGCAAAAAGATAAATTTAAATATCTAAAGTCCTTGAATTAATTAAAAAAGAGGGTGGTATCATGGTAATCCATTATACAAAAAAGCATAAGATAATCAAAACACACAACACACATAAAGGGTTAGTATCAATAATATTTCTGTTCCTGTTTTTAATCGGGTTCGGCCTTTATGCAAAAATCCTTACAGTAGATGAGATTCCTGATGCGAATTACAAAGTGCTGAGTTTAGGATTGCTGTTCAGCATGAATTTAATCCTGATAATCCTTACAATTGTCTTCATCGTGTTTTATATTGAAGTGAAGGACGAGTATCTGGAGAAATAATTTTTTATTTCTCTTTATTTCTTCCATAAAACAAAAACGTTTCCAGTCTTACTTATCAATTCAGAACCTGTTTTTTTAATAATTTCCTCTATTAATCCATTCTTATCCTCTGTAGGGCAATTATTCAGGATCTTAATTTTAATCAGTTTTCTTTTTTTAAGAAGTTTTTTTGCTTCATCCATTGTATTATCTGTCAACCCGTTTTTGCCTAACCTCAACACCGGCTGGAGAAGCGTTGCCTTTGATTTAAGTTCTTTTTTGTCCATTTTTATCTTGTCTTGCATCCGCCTGGGGGCAGCACTCTGATAATATCATCTAAGTCTCCGCCAATCTTTGCTTTAATCTTTTTTGCAACAGAGGACGCTTTTTCACTTCCCTGGAAAATCTCAATGTATTTTTCACAATGTTTTTTAACAGCCTCTTCCGGGCCTGCCATTATTTTCCCGTCTTTCATTACCCCTAAAAATATTTTTACCAAAGGGTTTAAAGTATTTTTTTTTCCGTATATCATAAAGCTTCCTTTCTGGATATATTCTCCTGAAGGCGCTTCTTTGGTTACCTGCTCAGGTTTTACATAGAAGACTTCCAAAGAGCTCATTCCAAGCTTCCAGGCCCTTGAATAGCAAGCAACAAACTGTGCAGCCTCTTTAATAGTATCTTCATCAATCTTTTTATTATCTGATTTAATAACAGCAAAAGGGCTTCCTGCAATATTAGTGTGAAAAACAAGGTCATTTTTATCTGTATGTTTTTTTATTATAATCTCATTTGTTGTAGCATCCCTTCCTGCAATTATAAAAAATCCTTTTGAAGAAAAAAACCACCTGAATTTTTCATACCATTCTAATTTTCTTTTTTCTTCTTTGTTTTCATGTTCTTCGGACTTTTGCTTTTGGATCTTTTTATCTATCTGTGCTAATTTCTTATATGACTCTTCCATTGCTTTTCTAGCTCCCTGTATTTTTTTTTTTGCTTTTTTAGCTTTCTCAAAATAAACAGAAGCGTTCTGCTCAACGGATTTAGTCAGGTCTAATGAGATCTTCATAAAAAAGGATTAAATATAATACATATATATAGATTTTGAAAATTCAAAAACTATTTAAACAATTCCTGTTTTATTATATTTATATGTCTTCATGGAAAATAACCAAATTCAATAATATCCCAAAACTTACTTCTCCGATTTTAATTGAAGGCCTTCCCGGAATAGGCAATGTCGGCAAAATAGTTGCGGATTTCATTGTTGATGAGCTTAAGGCAAAGAAAATATATAATTTCTTTTCATATACTCTTCCGCATTCTGTTTTTGTAAACGAAAATAATCTTGTTGAATTGCCCAGGATTGATATGTATTATAAGTCTGTAGAGAATGAAAGGGATTTGCTGTTATTAACAGGAGATGTCCAGCCTGTTGATGAGGTAAGCTGCTATGAATTCTGCGAGACAATCCTTTCAGTTATTGAGGAATATAAAGTCAGGGAGATCATTACTCTTGGAGGAATAGGATTAAGGGAAGTTCCAAAAACTCCGAAGGTTTATTGCACGGGAAATTCAAAAAAAGCGTTAAAAAAATATAAAAAATACAAGTCAATCAGCACAGAGGTTTACGGAGTCGTCGGGCCTGTAATCGGTGTTTCAGGTCTGCTTGTGGGGCTTGCAAAAAAGAAAAATGTTGATGCTGTTGCCCTGCTTGCCGAGACATACGGCCATCCTCTGTTTTTAGGCCTTAAAGGCGCAAGGGAAATCCTGAAAAACCTGAATAAGATATTTAATCTGAATATTGACCTGAAAAACCTTAACAAGGAGATCAAAGACCTGGAAAAGGATTTTAAATTAACAAAAGACCTAGTTGATGTATCTAAAAAAGCCAAATATATGAAAAAACTGCCAAAAGACACGAGTTATATTGGGTAAATGATTTAATGTTTAGAATTCTATAGGTTATTAGTTTGAATTTTATTTAATATTAATTTAAATTAATTTTTTTAGGCTTGGGGAGATTGGATGTTTGCTCCTGAATGTTAAACAGGACGTTCCCCAAGCGCCCCTTGTAAATATATATTCTAAGGGAGCTATTGAGGGACTT
>JAFGRO010000045.1 GCA_016935095.1 Candidatus Woesearchaeota archaeon | reverse complement strand
TGCACAGCCATTAGGAAAGTACAGCGTGGTAATATGTTAGAGTAGAAAGCTTGTTTTAGGTTTGAACACAGATAACACTGTTCTTCGAACGCTGATTGGGGTAGCTTTTTTACTGTGTTCTGGCGTTTTTGCAGCCGTTTTTTTGGCAGGTAAATGTTTAAATATTTAACACAGAGTCTTTTTTTTCTTCATCGGTTGTTGCTTGTTGCTGGCAATACCTGTTGACAGATGGGTAGAGTGCTGACAATACCTGAAAAGACACAGAGAACACCGAGGGTGTTTGAGCCTTTGCCTTGCGGTAAAGGCTCAAAATTGGGTTAGGTAGTGGGAGATGGCGAATAATCAGTTACCCTTTGCGGGATTGTGGCCTTGCGTTTAAACTTTCAACGCCACAGAGACAGGTAAACTCGAAGAGATAGCTACGGCTGAGGATGGTAAACGGCTGAACGGGGAAAACCGCAGGTGCAACCTGAGCCGAACGGAGATGGGAATTACAAGGAGTCGCGCCTGAGGCTGCTCGCTAAGAAGCACCTCAAGGCGAAATTCAAAGTGGTAACCCGCAGCGAAGAGACTGGTTTTAAGGTTATTCCCCAGCGGTAGGTTATTGAACGAAGCATTGCCTGGCTCTCTTGGATTAGGCGGGTAACCGGAATTACGAAGCAAACATGGAAATCAGCGAAGTTTGGATACTACTCGCATCCAATTTTATGATGATTAAAAAAACCTAAACAGGCTCTCAATCTATTTCAAGGTATTTATCAATACCATCCTGATATATGTATAATTTCTTTTCATTTAGCATCACTAAGGAATCCTTTTTTATATTGAAGTAAGTCCCTTTTTTTATAGCAATTAAGGTATCATTAGAAAATGATAATTCTGTATTATATTTATAACAATTCCCTTCTTCTTTATCACAATTTCCTTTATTATCCTCATAACTACTATTGATTTCAAGTACTTTTTTAACTTGTTTATTAATATTCATATATCCCAAGATATTTTCTGTTGTGATGCCCTGGTTAGTAAAACCTTTAGAAATGATTAGGATGATTTTTTTATTTTTATCAATAAATTTAAGTTCAAAAGGAGGAACTTCACCCCAGTTACCTTCTTTTACATATTGGGAATAATTAAGAAATTGCTGTATTTTATTATTCTTTACCTTAAATTCTGCAATACCAAGTAAAGGTGATGTTGCAAAATCATTATCTCCAATAGGAACTATTGAAGTAATTGCATACAGTTTATCATTTCTTTTTTCTTTTCCTAAAATAGTACATAGCATGGTATCAGTTTTACTATCAAAAAGGTTCTTATAATTTTCTGAAACTAACATTATTTTATTGGTATCTATCTCAACATAACTAGCAAATAACTCTTTAAATATTATTTGATTTTCAGTTTGAGATACAGTGCATTGCACAAATATGATAATCCAGGTTATCAAGAAAAATATATTTTTCATTTTATACAATTTTATTTGACTCAAATTTTTATTCTAAATTCATAACAGGCCATTTATCACAAACCCCTACAGAAAGGCCTATCTGCTGTTCTTTATTTTTTAATGTTAAATATAATTTCTTTTGAAATAAAGAAAGGTAAGTTTTACTAAAAACGATTTCATCTCCATCATAAAATTTAAAATTATCTTCACCTTTTATGTTAATATATTCATAAAACTGGTTTGTTTTGGTAATAATAAGAGACTGGTTTTGAATCTTCCATTGATAAGGAATGTATTTTACAAAAGGTTCTTCCCTCCCTGAAGCATAAACAAGTCCCAACCCATCAGGGGATGGAACCATCCAGTCAATCAACACATATCCATCTTTTTTAAATCTTATTACATCATTTATGGGAGCTTCAAAACATTTATCCACTAAATAACTATTTAAGATATAGAATTGAGTTTTACTTTCTAAAGAGTTAAAGCATTCTATTTTTTCCAATTCAGGAAGATTAATAAATTTACGAAGAGCTTCTTCCTTATTATTTTTAGTAACATTGCCACAACTAAAAATAAATAAACATACAAAGAGAATAAGTGCAGTTTTTTTCATAAAAGACCTATTTATTATTTATTAAAATTCATTTCTTTTTCCAAACATAAAACTTTGAGTCTCTATTTCCAAATCCTCCAGAGTAGGTCATATCTCCAAATGTATTTCCTGCCTGAAATATTTTTAAATTGGCCATTGTTTTTTCACCATCACCACCATAACCTCCAGTAATAGTTCCAATGTGCCCACTTCCACCCGTACTGTTTTTCCATACAGCATAAGCCAAGCCTCCACTGCTTGCATATTGTTCAGCCTCATCAAATTCAACTTCTTTAAATTCGTGAGTATCTGTGTTGTAAAAATTATTTATAAAATTATTATATATGGCATTTGCATTATGTTCAGAACCTCCATAATTTTGAATATTAGGAGCACCATAAGATAAGCCTATCTTAGTTGCAGCAATATTACAATATGTATTATGATAAGTAGCTAAAGCCTTTTCTTCTGTATATTTTGCATCAGTTAATGTTTCTTTATCTATTAAGGTATATACTCCACTAGAAAATTTTCTATATACTTTTAAATGACTTCCATCTGCTTCATCTTTATTAACGATAAGTATATTATTGTAACTTTTACTATTTCTGGTTCCTGATTCCCATCTTTCATCACCTTCCAGATAAGCTTCTTTATTATTTTTTACAAACTCAACAGCCTCATTTCTACCTTCTTCATTGTATATAGCTTTATCATCAGTTTGCTCTGTTGCAACTGTACCTAGGCATTTATCAACTCGTTCTTTTTGTTTCAAATTTTCAGTTCTACTCCATGTTAACCAAGTATCTAATGCAATGCTCATTTTCTTTAATAATGTTTTATCAAACTTTGCCAGATCACTATCAGAACTATTTGCTGCTAAAGCATAAGCAAAATTATCCTGATCCAGATAATCAAGATTATTCATTATTGTCATAATTTGATTAGAGCTTTTAGAAATATAAGGCAATAGAGCTCTTGCAAATTCTGGCATTCCCAGTTCTTTACTTTTAAATTTATTATTTAAAACTTCAATAGGATTAACCTCAGAATTTGTAACTTCAGTGTTATTTTCCTGATTTTCTATTTGGGGGACTTTTATATTTTCTCCGGAATTAAACCCAACCACTATATTTCCATTAATATTCCATGATTGCAATTTTGAACTATTTGCTGATTTTAGTTGTTCAATTGAAACATTAAACTTCTGAGCCAATATACTCAAACTTTCACCAGATTGAACAATATATGTTTCTGTGAAATTACTTGTAATTTGAATATCAGGGGTTACTACTTCTTTTTCTTGCTGATTGTTAATATTTGTTTGAACTTGTTCTGAATTATTACTAACAATAGTATTTTTCAATTGCTCTCCATCAGTAAGGCTTTCTCTAACTTTGGCAGATGCTTCAGCTTTAGTTATTTGTCCATCATTGTTCGCATCTAAACCTTTGTTTTGATTATATGCCTTTTTAGTATCTTCTGAGTTTTTATCAAAAAGAACATAATCCTCCGATTTTCCGCATGCTGCAGGCCATAAAACAGCCATATAAAAGTCATCAATAGATTTTAATTTCCCTTTTTTCCATTCAAAATACTGCTTCACGTAATCCAGTTGCTCTAAGGCTGTCATTTTTGCTAATGCATCTGTTGTTGTTCCCAAATTTATTGCTGTGGATGGCATAAACTGAATTAAACCAGTAGCGCCAGAGCCAGCAGCATTTTTTACAGAAGGGCTAAAAGTTCCAGCAGATTCAAATGCCATAATTGCCATTAAATGATTAGGATCTGCACCTAAATAGTTTGAAACTTCAACAACTTTTTTTCTAAATGCTTCAGAGACTTTTTGGCCGTAAACAAGTTCCTGATCTTCTATTGATAAAGAATTTTTATTTACAGTTTCTTCTGGGTTATTATTTGTTTCGGTCTCAGAATCGCTACTTTGTTCCATTATAATTGTAGAGGGTATAACAATCTCTTCACCAGCAATAAAACCTTCTCCATTGCTAAAACTTTTAAGTTTTGTTCTATTAGCTTCTTTTAATGCATCAATGCTTACTCCTAGATGATTAGCGATTCTTGCTAACCCCCAACCCTCAGGAACAATAAATTTTTTCGCTTCCTGCCTTTGGATTCCCAAACCTGCTCCTACTACATTTGCTCCTCCTCCCTGTGCCGCTTTTGCGCCCATCTCATCAGCCTCTTTCTCCAGGGCTGGGTTATCGTTTACAGGAAGGCCTTTACCCTGTTTGGTTGGTGCTACCCTTCCTTGCCGTTGTTGCACCACGTGGGTTAGCTCGTGCCCTATTAGCTCCTGACCTTGTTGGCTACCTGGGTTGTACTGGCCTGGGGCAAAGTGCACATCGTTGCCCTGCGTGTAGGCCAGGGCGCCCATATTGGTAGCCTGATCGGAATTGGTA
>JAFGRO010000044.1 GCA_016935095.1 Candidatus Woesearchaeota archaeon | reverse complement strand
GAAGTTTTTCCTTTCAAAGACCGTCGCTGTCATGTTGTTGATGATTTAATTTATATTTAAAAAAATAAAATCAATATCTCTACAAGCATGAAAATTCTTATTAAATTAATTTTAAAAAAAAGTAATGAATTAACTCCAGTTTCTTTCAATTGACTGAATTATTCTTTCTTTAGGTATTTCCAGTATATTACTACAAGAAACTAATATTGCAACAGTAGCAGCTTTTTTGTCAAGAGATGATAATTGTTTTGTAAATCCTACTTCTTTATAATTTAGGTCAACCATCTCAGGATAAGAAATAGTACAATGTGATAAAAGAGTACCTACTTCCTGCTGTGTTTCCAGAAATGCCTGGCATACTTCAGGGTTTTCAGGTAGATACGCCCAAGGTATAGCTCTCATAGAATCCAGTGCATGTTGAGCATTAGCAAGAGACTGCTGCAATACCATATTATAAAGTGCCTTGTTAAAATTTACATATACTTTAATAAGATTACAATATACCCTATTTACATATTCGGCTGATACGCCATATAATGAAGAAATCCTTAAAATGTCTTTTATTACTTCTGCTTTGGGTATATATGGATTTTCAACAGATTTTTCAAGAGCACTTATTATACATATGTCTCTTCCCTTGATTCCGCAAAGGGCGTCTGTACGTGATTCTAAGTAATGATCCGTCTCTTCACAAATCAATCCGCAGAGTTCCAGCATTAAAGGTTGAGATAATGGCTCTCCAGAAAATTGTTCTAATTCAGTTCTAATAACTCCTCCCGCTTCAGCAGCAGATAAAAAAGGAACTAAACTAGTAAGAGGAGTATAAGGAGCCTGGTGTTCCCCTCCTCTTATCATTTTTTTAATTAATTGTTTTAAGATTCCATCTCTTTTATTGTTTTGTGATTGTTCTTTTCCATCGCCATTTCCTCTTGGGACACGTGCTCCGTCTAACATTAAATAAGCTACAACTGTGCCTCCAGAGACTATGCTTCTTACAGCAGTATCATTATATCTCCATTTTAGTGAAGCGTATCTTTCATTAAATCTTTCTGTTTCAAAAACATTAGCTACTCCTTGTGTAGCCATTTCCAATCTTTCAACACCAGAGACAACTTCCATAACAGGAATTGGAAGCTCATATAATTGACCATCAACTTCACTAAAAGCATGAGTATAATAGATTATATTCATTATTTCTAAGTTATTTAATGGTTTATAGAAAACTTCAGTTTGTATACCGCACAATTGGCCTAATCCGGGAATCCAGGGACCTCCTCTTCTCTGGAAGTTATCAAATCTTTGTTTTGAAGGAGGAACATCAGTTATTGGAACACCTTCAAACTTAGGTAATGGAAGACCTCTGCTTTCACATCTTTCTGGAAAATCAATATCCATTTCTACAATTTGCTCATTCCTTATGCCTTGTCTTTGCCATGCAGCTGCAAAATCATACGGATTTACAAATTCCTGGATATATTCATCAGCATTATATCCTTTATGTGGTTTATCAGTGGAAATAGGTCTTACATGTTTGGCATTATTTGACCTGACTGTAAATTCCAAATCATCTGGATTTAAACCTAAGTTTTGTGTGAGAAAATCAAAAATCTGTTTCAGTTTATCATCAATTTCATCAGGATGGTCAATACATGATAAAGTATAAGCCATGTGAAATCCTGGAAGATGCTGGCCTGTTTGTATTCTCCCAAAATCCCAATGCCTGCAGCATCTTTGAACTCCGTAATAATCTGGCTGTGGTTTTTCTTCTCCTGTCTTTTTATCTCTCCTTGTTTTTAGTTGTGAATTTGTTAATTTTTGTCTAAACTTAGCTCCACTAGGCAAGTATTCTCTATGTCTGATGAAGAGGTCTGGAAGTTCTCGCATTACTGCACTTAATACATAGGTATCAACAACATAATGTTTTTGCACTTCCTCAGCTAATTTTTCATTATCAGGCCAGGTTAATGGAAGTTCTTCTCCCTGGACAAAACCATGAGTTTCCCAACAAGTTCTCCATTCTTTCTCGCAGTCAATGATTTCAGTTAAGGTCTGGTTCATATCGGTTGCCCTGACATCAAGAGAAATATTTTATATTTAAATTTTACTACTTTTTAGTTAAGAAATCTGAATTTTAAGTTTATCCGCCGCTGTACTTAATCTCGGAATTATCGCCTACATTGAGCTGCTCAATAATATCTTCAACAATTGCATTCTCTCCAATTATAGAATCAGTAAGCTGGGCGTTTTTTACAACACAGCCCTTATTCAGGATTGAGTTTTTAATTATTGAACTTTCAATTTTTACATCTTTTCCAACAGACACATCCGGGCCGATGATTGAATTCTTTATTTCAGCGCCTTCTTCAAGATAAACCGGCTCAATGATAACAGAATTATCTGTTTTAATTACTTTTGATTTTTTGGAAAGCAGGAATTTATTTGTTTCCAGCAGTGTTTCAGGCTTGCCGCAGTCATACCAGCCTTCCATGTAAAATGTAGTTATATAGCCTCCTTTTTCAATCATGATCTTGATTGCATCAGTCAGATAAAACTCGCCCTTGGTTTTCCTGTCGGTTTCAATCATCTCGTCAAGTGCCTCAACTAATAATTTTGAATTGTTAAAAAAATAAATCCCGATCATTGCATCCATTGGCTTAACATAATCAGGCTTTTCAATGACATCAGTTACCTTGTCATCTTTTTTTTCCACTACACCGAACCTTCTCGGGTCTTCAACTCTTTTTACTGCAAGCGAGCCGTCTTTACTCGTCTTTAAGCCTTCTGACATATCCCCTACGAAGATTGTATCTCCATAGATTATGAGCACTTTATCCTGCGGCTCAATAAATTGCTTTGCAAGATAAACAGCATATCCCGGGCCATTGGGCTTGTCCTGGTTTGTGTATGAAAAATTCATCTCAGGGTAAGCTTCTTCAACATAAGCCTTGATTTTGTTGCCCATATAGCCAAGTATTAAGACAACATCATTAATTCCAAGCTTCTTTACTTCATCAAGTATATGGCCAAGAATCGGCTTGCCGCCCACATATAGTAATGCTTTTGGATAAGTATGGGTGTGAGGTCTCATCCTTGTGCCGACTCCAGCTACAGGAATAATTGCCTTTATTTTTATCACCTGGAGTTAAGATAAGAACAAGTTATTTATAAAAATTATTGTTGTAAAATTTAATCTGTTTCCCAGGCAAAATATGAATTATTTTTATTCCTTAAACATCCCCTGTATCTCTTCTACCCTTGCAACCATCTGCTGAAACTGCATTATCATGTTTGCCCTGAATGTCTTGAGTTCTTCCTGCTGTTTTGTCAGCATGTCTTTGACCTGTGGGATTGTTTTTTTGACTGAAACCTTTGCTCCAACATTCACTAAAAGCTCTTTTGTGTTTTTTAATTCAGCTTCTATGAATATGCCATTAACCAGTGGGACCTTTATTGTAGTGCCCTGTTTTAATTCTGAAAACTCGCTTAGTGTGCTTTTCATGGATTCCAGCTCCATAATCTGCTGGTCAACTGTCTCAATATGGTTCTGGACCTGCTTTATCTGCTGGTCCAGTGCTTTTAATTCAACAATGAGCTCCTGTTTTTTTTCCCTGTTCATATTACACATCCGTCCAAGTCAAACAACTGGCCGAGAGACTCATTATGGTGTATCCTGTTAATGATTTCAGCCATAAGAGGCGCAATTGAAATAATCTTTAATTTCCTGAATCTCTTTTTTTCAGGGATTGGTATTGTGTCTGTTAAAATAATCTCTTTGGCAACTGATTTTTTAAGTTTTTCCGCAGCGCCGTCTGACAATACGCCGTGGGTTGCGCAGATATATACTTCTTTAGCTCCTTTTAATTTTAAAACGCTTGCAGCATTCACAATTGTGCCACCTGTATCAATAATATCATCAATGATTATTGCATTTTTGCCTTTGACATCTCCTATTACATTAAGTATTTCTGCCTCGTTGTGTTCAGGCCTTCTCTTATCTATGATTACAAGGGGTATGTTAAGCGCCTTTGCGAATCTCCTTGTTTTTTTTACAGCGCCGGCATCAGGAGATACAGCAACAAGGTTTTTAATATTTTTATTTTTAAAATAATCATAGAACATTATATAGCCTTGAAAATGATCCATCGGAATATCAAAAAAGCCCTGGATCTGGTCTGCATGCAAATCAACAGTCACAACCCTGTTTACACCGGCCGTAGTTAATATGTTTGCTATAAGCTTTGAAGTGATCGGCTCTCTTGAAGATGCTTTCCTGTCCTGCCGGGCATACCCGAAATAAGGGATAACAGCATTAATTCTTCCTGCAGAAGCCCTTCTGACAGCATCAATTATTATCAGTAATTCCATAAGCGAATCATTTACAGGAGTGCAGGTCGGCTGTATGATAAAAACATCTTCTCCGCGCATACTCTCCTCAATCTTGATATAAATCTCGCCGTCCCTGAATTTTTTAAGTCTAATTGGCGTCAAAGGGATATTCATCTTTTCAGAAATGCTTTTTGCAAGTTCCCTGTGAACTGAGCCGGAAATTAATTTCAGATTTTTGTACATTTAATCACCCCTTTACTGAGTAAAACCAAGTGCTTCATCAGCATTTGCTATTTCAGGTCCGCCTGAACTATCTCCTATTATAAATCCGTTTTTATTGCAGAGCAGGCCTGAACTTATGTAAGGAGAGCCGAAATTCACTGTGCCCTCGCTTAATTTGATTTTTAAGTTTGATTGTAAAAATTTTTTTTCAAAACCTTTAATCTCATTATGTACTAACCCGTATTTATCATTTATTTTAGCTAATGATCCTACAATATCAAGATCATTGATTTTCCCTTTTTTAACAGGAACATCCAATGCATCTTCAATTTGTTTAACTGCAATAGTATTATACTCAGGGTTAATAATGCAGCTATTGTTGTTGCAGAGCAGGTTATTGCCAAGTGCAGTGAGCTCAGAGTTAATAATTTTAAACTTTATTTTATATTTTTCTAATTCTATGAGCTCGTTTTCATATGCAATCTCTGGCACAAGAATAGAATTTTCATTGCCTGCAATAAACACTCCCAGAAGGAATGTTCCTGCCATGCTTGCCTCGTACACAGGGACTTTAAGCACTTCTTCAAAGTTTTTCTTTAATTTTTTTGAAATGCCCTTTGGCACAAGGCAGAAATTGTCATTGCAGTAGCAATATAGCCCGATATTCGGATTTCCGTTTATATTTGCTTTTAAAACATGCATATTTAAAAAGGAAAAATACAGATTATATAAAAGTTTGTAATAAATTAAAAATCCGAATTCCTAGAACTCAACCTTTACAGGAATCCTCATTAATTTATGAATGCAGAGCCCGATTTTATCCTTTAGGTCATAATCATCTGTTGCGTTTCTTATCTGCCTTAGCAGATCTATTGTCCGCCTGAATAGCCTTATTATATCGCCTTCCTGTAGATTTGTCAGGTCCATTATGTCCTGGAATTCATCTCCTTCTGCAAATCCTGCTATAATCTTGTAAAGGATTGTTATCGCCTTTGCATCCACCATTTCAAATATTTTCTTGTTTTTAATATGGTTTTTTAGGAAATGTATTATACCTCTGGATTGTTTTTTTGTCTGCTTATTATCAAAAAAATCTTTTTTTCCTGGCTCGTAGATAATAGAAGCACATATTACAATTATCTCTTCTGAATTCATCTGCTTGTAAAAATCAGAGCAGAATATCTCTGTTACAAGAATCTCCTTATCATAAATCCTTCTTGAGAACAGGCCTTTTTGGGTTAACTTGTTGTTTTTGATAAATCCGAATTTTTCAAGGACCCTGACTTTATTATTAAATGAGGCTTTTACCCTTATGTTCTTTTCCTTTTTTTTCTGGAAATAATCAAAACTGCTTTTAAGTATGACTTCTCTTGTCTCTTCATCAGGGTAATTATGGATTAGATTAATTACAGTATTATATGAAAGTTTAAACTGTGACTTGATTGGCTCAACATCTGCGGTTGTTATTTTTTTTATTTTGTTAAGATTGGCTTCATTCCTGTTGATTATTACATAAACATATCCTATTTTGTCAATACCGCGTCTGCCTGCTCTACCGGCCATCTGGAAATACTCTTTTGAAAAAAGATAACGGAAATTTATGCCGTCATATTTAAACATGGATGAAAATGCAACACTTTTAGCAGGCATATTAATTCCAACTGCAAATGTTTCTGTTGCAAACAAAACCTTAATTAACCCCCTGGCAAATAATTTCTCAACAAGTTCTTTAGAGCAGGGGAGCATTCCGGCATGATGAAACGCAATTCCTCTTGGCAAAACCTCCTTTAGTCTCTGCACAGATTCCATTGACCTGAACTCGCTCCCAATAATCTCTGAAGAAAGCTTTGCAATTTCTGCTTTTTGCTTCTGGTTTAAAAAAGAAAATTTCTTTGCAAGAAAATATGCTTTTTTTTCGCATTCAATCCTTGAAAATACAAAAAACAGGCAGGGCACTTTATCCTGTATCTCCCTGATTAATTCATACGGCCTTACAGGAAGCATTTTTTGTCTTTTGTATTTTTTGTTCTTCATAACAAAATCATAATCAGGTGTTTCCACATCCTGTTTAAGCTTATAGACAGTAGTTATGCCAAGCATTTTATCATATACATAATGCTCTAAAGGCACTGCTCTTTTATCATATCTAATAACATCCACATTATGGTGCTTTATGCTTTCGATCCAGGATGCAAATTCCTTTGCATTCGGCACAGTCGCGCTTAAACATAAAAACCTTATATGTTCTGGTGAGAAAATAATGCTTTCCTCCCATACAGTGCCCCTTTCAATATCATTTATAAAGTGAATCTCATCAAAGATAACATAGCTGATCTCTTTTGTGATAGGGTCATGGGTCATAAGCATATTCCTGTAGATTTCTGTAGTCATTACAAGTACAGGCGCTTCCGGGTTAATAACAACATCCCCTGTCATGATTCCGATGTTTGTGTAGCCGTATTCGTCCTTGAAATTCCTGTATTTCTGGTTGGAAAGTGCCTTGATAGGAGCAGTATAAATTATCTTTTTTCCAAGCTTCATGTACTTGTCAATAATATAATCCGCAATAAGAGTTTTCCCGGTTCCTGTCGCAGCAGAAACAACAACAGAATTCCCCTTGTCAATGCAATTGATTGCATCTTCCTGGAATTTATCAAGAATAAATGATTTGAACTTCATTAATTTAAAATAAAAAAGAAAGAGTATATAAAGTTTCTGAGAAAAACAATTTCAAAAGTCAGAATTAAAATCAAGTTAATTAAAATATTTAGTTTAAAAAACCTTATCTTTTCTTAAAAGCTTTAATATTATCTCAGAGGGCACTGGCGGTGAATAATGTCCTTTTCTTCCGTTCATTCCTTTAGAGCAGAATATAGAATTTAGTATAGCTTCCTCTGTTGCCTCTATTACAGCTTCATAGAATGGGTTAATATAAGAATCACTGATAAAATTAATACGCAGGTATTTTTCCTTTCCTGCCTCTTCTCTTAAAACCCTGTTGCCTGTTGAAAAAGCAATCATAATCTCGCCGCTTGTGGATGCGGCATAAGAGCCTGCTCTCCCAACGCCAAGGGCAGCCCTTTTTGCTATTCTGGTTAATTGGCTTGAGAGGAATGGCGCATCTGTTCCTATTACAACAATTATTGAGCCATAACTTCCTGGAGAGCTCTTACTGAACCCTTTTTTATTTACAAGATATTCTCCCAGGGGGCATCCGTTTATTCTAAAGTTAATCAAATTCCCAAAATTAGACAGGACCAGCACACCAATTGTATACTCTCCGTGTTTCTCCGGAAGAACCCTTGATGAAGTCCCTATTCCTCCGGCAAAACCAAGCGTCGACATGCCTGTACCTGCTCCGACAGATCCCTGAATCAAATAACCTGTTTTTGCTTCTTTTATTGCTTTGGGAACATCTTCTTCTGTCACAGAAGGTATTCTTACATCATTTAAGTAGGAGTCATCTGTTTCCCCTATTACAGGAATAATTACTCCTGACTGGATTCCCAGATCGGGGTTTGCTTTTATCATGTAATTCACTATGCCTGAATGCACTGCACCTATTGACATTGTGTTTGTCAATAGGATAGGGGTTTCCAGCCAGCCCCACTCCCTCACTTGGGTAAGACCGGTTACCTCTCCGATGCCGTTAAGTACAAACCCGCCGGCAACAAGCCTTCTCTTATAGATATTTCCTGAACAAGGGATTATTAAAGTAATCCCGCTTCTGACACAGCTTTTTTCATTTATTCCAGGTACATCAACATTGTCTTTTATATGAGTTACATGACCAATTTTTACTCCTTTTACATCTGTAATAGAATTATATTTTCCCCTTTTGAACCTGCCTATTTTAATTCCAAGCTCTTGTACAGTGAGGTTTTCGGAACCAGTTATGCCTGTCATCTTAAAACTTATTTAATGAAGTTTAGTGTTATTATGCAAAAGAGAGATTAATATTTGCCGGTGATATGACCTGTTTTTAATACAATCCTCTCTTATTTTCAGATAATAATCTTTCAGACTATTGCTTGTTTCATGCAATAAGCTGACTGAGTCAAATAAAGGAACCCTGTTTTTTATAAGATAACAATAATCCTCTCCGGGCTCATATACCAACAAATGATTTCTCTTGTTAATCCAGAAAGGATAGAGCCTGCATATAAAGGGTCTATTCTCACCGAGAATGCATCCTTGTCCGTCTACAAGAAACATGCACTGGGAGTTTTCCTTGTTTTTCATATTTAGTTTAAAATATATATCCTCTATCTTAATAAAACTATTCTTCCACCAGTAATCCCAGTCTTTATCATCAATTACTTCTGTTTTAGAATATTTTCCTGGTATAGCGAAATCCTGGATTCTGTAGCCTAGTGATTCAATCCTGCGGACATCCTCCATTGTAAGGGGCGCCCTGACATTATAGCAGCATGTTTTCTGGGCTTCTCTGCAGATAAGACAAGGAGATGAATTTATTATTTTCTCACCTTAATTATTTAGATAATTTTATCTATACTATCTAGAAATTCATGGTCATTTCTTGTTAGTTTTTGCAAATCAGCACCTTGTTTATTCATACTTTCCATAAGTTTAATGTAATTAGTATTTAAAGGTTGTTCTTTTTGTAGATATTTGCAAAATACATTATCCCTATCAGTGAGTTCTTTGGCAAATTATCTTAAGAAAAAAATATAAACTTTTATAATTTCATTAAATGCACATCAGGTCCATGAAAAAGAAAAATAATAATATCTCATTCAGCACTAGTAATATAATTAAAATTCTTTTTATTGTCCTAGGGTTTTTTGCTGTTATTGTTTCTTTAGTAGTATTATGGTACACAGGAGTAATCCCTGTCTGCGGCGATAATCATTGTGTTCCAAAAGAGTGTGCTCAGGGATGCTGTGATTGTAATCCAAATCTCTGCCAGGACAGCATATGCCAGCCTAATGTTCAGGAAAACTGCCAGAATTCTCCTGACTGCAAATGTGACATTCATGAAGTATGTGCAATTGGAAGAGAGGGCGCTGACAGTGCAGGGTGCTATGAAATCAAATGTTCAGACGGCTGGTGCGATAATAAAAAAGAGGATACATCCAACTGCTGCCTGGATTGCGGATGCCCTGCAGGATATACCTGCAATAAAGAAAAAAATGAATGCCAGTTTTCAATGCCTGACTTAAAGATAGATTATCACAGCACAGCTTTTCAGGTGTCTGCAAGCACACTTTATTCAAACAGGAAACTGGTTGATGATGAAGGTGAAGAGCACCCTTTCCTTATGCTGAGGATTAAAAACAACGGAGTGAATATTGCGAAAAATGTCAAGATTACTGTTGATATGGGAGAGTACACCCAGGAGGAATCAAAAAATATTGGCAGTATAGAACCATCCGGGACTGTAAAGTATGAATGGTATCCAACTGCAACAGAATCAATGCTTAATATAAAGGATGACCAGAGCTTATTGATTACAGTAAAAATCACTTATCAGGACGAGTATGGTAAAGAGTATTCTTTTGATGAGTCATACGGCGTCGAGATTCTCGGCAGGAATACCTGGGGGAGGTATTCAGCTCATTCACAGTATGTTACTCCCCTGGATAATACAGTAAGGCAGGCAGTCTCTTCTGCTGGAAGTTTCAGCACACAAACAAGCGACGGAATAAAGCAGGCAGCAGAAACTATATGGGATTTTTTAGGAGGGCTTCAAATTGATTATATATCTGATCCTGCAAGGGAATACAGGCAGTATCCAGCAGAAGTCCTTAAAACCAAAAGAGGGGATTGTGATGACCTTGCAACATTATATGTCTCATTGCTTGAATCCGTAGGAATATCCACTTCGTTAATAACCATCCCCGGCCATATGTTCGCTGCATTTTACGCAGGGGGCTATATCTGGCCTGTTGAAACAACTTTAATCGGTTCATCTTTTCAAAGCGCATTAAATGCAGGCATTGAAAATTATAATGAAGAGGATAAGCAAATAATAAAAATACAGGATGAATGGAAACTAAGGAATATAAAGACACCAGCATATGTTGGAATTGAAGCTTCACAACTGGAATTCCCTAATATTAAAGTACAGCTTGAGCAGGATGCGGATATGGAATGCATCGAGGAAGGTTTTATGGGGATCGGCTGTGCATTGTACAGGCTTACAATCGAATGCAATCTTGATTTCATTAATACAGGAATCTCAAAAGGCCAGAAATGCGTAAATGTCCTTATTTATTTAGACGGGGATGTTGTCAAATCAGAAGATGTCTGCGAGACAGTTGGCGCAGAAAGCACAGAGCATAAAAAAGTTAAATATACAAAGGACACTACAAGCTCTTCTTCTTTTACTTATCTGTGCAGGGTGAACTAGGTTATTGATATTATTTTATGAGTTTATAAGCAAACTCCGAACATGTATTTTATTTAGCAACAAGCGGCTTGATTGCATCTTTATATAGAGTGTCCAGGTATTCGGATACTATTTCATCTTTTTTATCAATTTCAAGAATCCAGACCCTTACACTTAAAGTTATTTTCGGGTCACTAATATCTGTGATATATACTCTCGGCTTAAACATTTTTTTATCCAGTTTTTCTTCAAATAATAATTTTATATGGGGAAGCTTTAAGAGATTGTTTATAATCGGCTTTTCATGTCTTGAAACGTTTGGTAGTATTCTTGGATGCCTGACAGCAATTTCAATTGCTTTGTCCATTATTTTTTCAACATCATAACTATTTGGGATTACAAGCTGTATTGGAATCTCAACAAACCCGGCTTTTGTATAATTTATAATATATGATGAAAGCAGTACTGAATTAGGAAGATAATAAAGTCTTCCGTTAACACTTCTCAAAAGAGTATGGGTAAGCTTTATTTCCTTTACACTGCATATACCTGTATTTGCCGTTTCAATCCAGTCTTCCAGCTTAATTCTCCTTTCAGCAGAAATAATTATCCCGGCAATAAAATTCTGTATTATCTGCTGGGAAGAAAATGCAACAGCTATACTAAATATACCTAGAGAGGCGGTAAGCGCTGTAAAGTCAAGTTTCAATATATAGTAAAGCCCTAAATATAAGCCTGTGAAGATAAAAACATACTGAATAAGCCTGCCAAGGGTTTTTGCTTTGGCTTTTGAAATCTTTTGTTCAAGCAGTCTCTTTATGAATAAATAAATAATATTGCCCAGAACGATCGTTAATAAAAAAACAAAGATAAATATTAAAAAGTTTTCAAGTGTGACCTTACCGATTAATACTCTGTCTTCTGCCATTTTTTAAATACATATAATTTATAAATTTATTTAAATTATTTTTTGCTTACTTTCTCTTCTTTCATGATTTTCTTGGCAATCATGAACACAACAATTGCAATTATTACAAAATTAATTATTTCTCCAAGAAAAGCACCCCATTTGATAACAACCGGTCCGAGAGCAAAAGCAGCTTCTTTCCAGGCACCGCCAGGTATAAATGGCGTAACAATAGGCATAATTATATTGTCCACCAGTGATTTTACCAGTGTATTAGCAGCAGCGCCTATTATGAATGCAACTGCAAGTGCAAGTACTTTATACTCTTTTAAGAATTCCATGAATTCTTTAATCAATTTCATTTAGACCACCCCTGTTTAAATGAAAAAAAGGAATAGAAATATTTAAAGATTTATTGTAATTTGTTAATAATAATTTAGGGGGAAAATATGGTTTTGGTTTCTGGTATTGATGAAAGCGGTAGAGGTCCAGTCATCGGTCCTCTTGTCATGGCAGGTATTTCTGTTAAAGAGGAAAATATTAAAAAATTAGAGGATATAGGTGTAAAAGACTCGAAGCTCCTGACAAAACAAAAAAGAGAAGAATTATTTAAAAAAATTCTTGGCTTAGCTGAAAACTATAGAATAATAAGCTTAACGCCTGATGTAATTGACTCTGTCTTAAAAGACCCGAAAACAAACCTTAACATACTTGAAGCACAAACTTCATCAAAAATAATTAATCACCTTCTGCCTGATAAAGTGTTTATTGACCTTCCAGATAAAAATGCAGAAAGATACTGCGGTTATATTAAAAAAGACCTTGATAAACAGGACATTGAACTGATTGCAGAGCATAAGGCAGATTTAAATTATGTTGTAGTGGGAGCGGCTTCTATCCTCGCAAAAGTCACCCGCGACAGGTATGTTGAGCACCTTAGAAACCAGTTCAGGGAAGATTTTGGCTCAGGCTATATGTCTGATCCCAAGACACAGGAATTCCTGGAAAAATACTGGAATAAAAAAGAAGTCTATTTTTTCAGGAGAGAATGGGCTTCCTGGAAGAACAAGAAAAAAGAAAAAGAACAGAAAAGGCTGAGTGAATTCCAGAATTGAATTTAATATTTTTAATAATTTTCTTTTACTTCTAATTTTATAATTTAGAGAATTTTTTTTTTAATAATTAGTTATTAAGGTAGAGAGCACGGTGCCCCTGATGTGATTGAAGACGTCCCTCAATCGCTCCCTGCGCTTATTTAATCATAAGGGGCTCTTGGGGAACAACCAGTTTAACATTCAGGAGCAACAGCTAATTTCCCCAAGCCTAAATCAATTTAAAAATAATTAAGGTTTTATAGTGTTTTCTCCAAGCCTGAAAATAAATTATAATAAATTAATCACAATATATTTTTTTCAAAGACTTTTATAAAACCAAAGTTAATATTCTCTTTTTTCCATAAATTATTTAAACTTTAAATCAAAAAACAATCATATGCTTGTCCTTGAAAACATAAAAAAATCACAATTGACAGGGTTAAAAAAACACGGATTCAAGCCTGAAAAGCCAACAAACAAATACGAAACTCTGAGGTTAAAAGGCACCACTACCTTAATTCTTTATTCCTCAGGAAAACTTGTTGTGGCAGGCTCTGAGGATGCTGTTAATAAAACAGAGAATCTGTTAATGAAATTAAAAATCATGATTCCTAAAGAAACTAAAACGCCCGCTCTTAAAAAGAATTTGAAAAAACCAAAAATCACAGGACTGGCAATAGGCTCTGACGAATCTCTTAAAGGAGATACTTTCGGAGGGATTGTTGTATGCGCATTCAGGGCTGATGATAAAACCAGGGAAAGATTAAAAGAATTAAAAGTCAAAGATTCCAAAAAACTTAATAATGCTGAAATAAGCAGGCTTGCAAAGCAATTAACCCAGGAATTTCCTAAAGATTATCATGCTGAGAACATTTTTCCTGAAAGATACAATAAACTGAATTCAAAAAAAAATGTTACACAAATACTCGATGAGCTTCATAAAAAATGCTATAAAAAACTCAGCAGAAACAAAAGAATCGTTCATATAGTTGATGAATACCCTGGCTGCAAAACAGGCAGGATAATCGTGAAAAAGGCTGAATCAAAATATGTGGAAGTTGCAGCTGCTTCTGTTATCGCGAGGTTTGAAGCTTTGAAGCAAATCAGGCAACTGGAAAGACAGGCAGGCTTTTTTATTCCCCTGGGAAGCACGCATGTGGAAGACGCATTAATGGAGCTGCAGAGAAAAGAGTTACAGGCTGAGAGATTTGTTAAGATGAAGTTCAGGAATGTAAAAGATGTCCTGGGATGATTTTTTTCTTACTCAATTTGAAGCCCAAAAAACCCAAAGGTTTTTAAATCACTTAATTTTTCTTGGAACATGGGTTTAGAGGTTCTAAGAGAGTTAATGAGGTTAAAAAATGGTTAGTATATATGATGTTCCTACAAATGAATTGATTGAAGAGGCTGCTAAAGAACTTCAGAAAATGCCTGAATTAAGGGCACCGGAATGGGCAGATTATGTAAAGACAGGTGTTCACAGGCAAAGGCTTCCTCTGAGGAGGGACTGGTGGTATGTCCGGGCAGCTGCGGTCATTCGCTCTGTGTATAAACTCGGCCCTATCGGTGTTTCAAAATTAAGGAAAAGATACGGCGGCAGGAAAAACAGGGGTGTAGCTCCTGATAAGACATATAAAAGTTCAGGCAATATTTTAAGGAAGATATTGCAACAGCTTGAGCTTGTTGAATTTGTAAAACAGGCTGAAAAAGGCGTTCACAAAGGCAGGATAATAACACCAAAAGGAAAATCATTTTTAGACAAGATTGCCGCTAAGGTATATACGCCACAGGCAAAAGCAAAAAAGGTTCAGGCAAAAAAAGAGCAGGAAGTTCCAAAGAAAGCTGTTGAAGAAAAGAAACAGGCTGAAAAAGAAGATAAGAATAAAGTCAGCATAGATAAACAGGATTCACCAAAACCTGAAGCGAAAAAAGAACAGCCTGAAAAACCAAAAAAACAAAAAGTTAAAAAAGAATCTAAAAAACCAGAAAAATAATTAAAATGGCTCGTTATAAACATCCTTCAAAAAAGAAAAGGCTGGCAAAACATGCAAAGAGAACATGCTGGGCCCCTTTCTGGACAGTCCCTAAGATATATGGCCTCACAAGGAAAGTTCATCCCGGAAGGCATACACATGTAAAAAGGCACTGGAGAAGGACAAAAATCAAAGCATAAAGTGAATAATATGGCAACTCTGGAAAGAAATTATAATGTTCCTTTAAGAAAGGCATTCAGGAGAGCTCCTAAATATAAAAGAACAAAAAGAGCGATTAATGCCCTGAAGAAATTTATAAAGAGACATATGAAATCAGATAATATAAGAATAGGGAGACACCTTAACCAGGAGATGTGGAAAAACGGGATAAAAAATCCTCCTCACCATATCAAGGTCAATCTTGTAAAAGAAGAAGATAATCTGGTTAAAGCCGAGCTTTTTGGGTTTAAATATGAGGAACTAACAAAAGAAGACATTGAAAAAATTAACAAAGGAAAAAAGCCTGAGAAAAAAGAAGCTGGCGAAGAAAAAGGCGAAGAGATCACAGAGCTTGAAAAAGAACTTGAAAAAGTAACTGAAGAGACAAAAGCGCCAGAAAAAGAACAAAAAGAACCTGAAACTAAATCTGAGAAAACAGAAAAAAAGCCTGCAGCAGAAAAGAAAGAAGTTAAGGCTGGCAAAAAGAAAGCAGCTAAGAAAAAGAAAACTGCTGGAAAAGCTTCTGATTCTAAAAAATCTAAGAGCTGATTATTGCTTCTATTTTTTTCAATGAGCTGTCTACTGCGACAAACAAATTCTTGTCTGTAACTTCACTGTTTATAGGTTTGCTGTTGTCCATTAACTTAACCTGGATCTCATATTTTTCTGATTTTTCTATCTCATGGACACTTTTTAAGGTTATTGTGATGCTCTCGAATTTTTTGCATTGCTCAGTGAATTTCCTTGTATAATTGCCTATGATCTTTTTCAGGACAATCATCTTAGAAGGCTCGATTTCCTTAAACCCCACTAAAGTTATGTTACCGCCGAGTTCTATCATATTTCAGTCCCCCCTGATTTTTGTTTTGAATTGTTAAGACTATTAAACTATTTAAAATTTATGTTTTTTTACAGGTCAACAACAGCCTGGATCATGAATTCATTATTATCTTCTTTAATGAACATGTCATTGTAGGTTATTGATTTTATATTGCCCTTGACTTTATATTTTTTGTAATTGTCGCCATACACTGTACAGCCTAATGAGAATTCATTGTCTTTTTCTGTTATTTTCAGTTTTTCAGTTTTATTTAATAAAAAGCCTTCTGTATCCAGCAAAAAAAGAAGCTCTTCTAAAAAATCATACAG
Source organism: Candidatus Woesearchaeota archaeon (assembly GCA_016935095.1). Classification (GTDB taxonomy): domain Archaea; phylum Nanobdellota; class Nanobdellia; order Woesearchaeales; family GW2011-AR15; genus WJJD01. The sequence goes on along the minus strand of JAFGRO010000044.1, from coordinate 12,846 downwards.
CAGGGATTCTTTTTTTTTTGCGGAAATCCTGATGATTTTTTTCATTTCAGGCTTAACGGAATCTGTATTGCAGATAATATTGAACATTGCTAAAGCTGAATTTACAAATGCTTCTTCCAGTGAAGAGCCGAATGCCCGGAACTTTGCATCTGCTGTGTGCGGCAGGTATCTGAACTTTTTCATTATAGTAAAAAAGAATTAATTATTGTTTTTAAATTGTTTGGGGAACTAATTAGCTCAATAAACAATCGGCTTAAACCCTATATCTTCTTTTTCTTCAGGTTCTTCAGTGTTTTTTTCATCGGTTGAAGCGCCTGCATTCCCGAATATATTGAATGCTCCCTCATTGACTTCGGGCATAGCCTCTGCTGTATTATCAGAAATAATCTTTTGTAAGAAGTCAATTACTTTTCTGATATCCTGTTTTGAATCTTTTTGCGTATCAATAATTATTTCAACCATACTGCTCACCTTAGCCTTTTATCCAGTGGAATAATCTTACTGTTTTGGGATTATATTCACTTATATTTCCTGCAATAATCACGCTGTCTATAAAAATATTTTTATCAGGCAAATCCGTGCTTATATCATCGATACAGATCTCATAGTCATATTCCGCAGGCAGGTATTCCTCAACATAAGTGTTTATCTCTTCATTCTGCAATGAATTATAGCATCCTTTGTTTGCAACAACAAAATTCCTGAATCCGGGCAGTTTCTCCAGTTCAGTTAAGATTTCAACATTCTCTTTAACTTCTTCAGTTCCTGTAAATCTCGGAATCACATATAGCACAAAAACAAAAGTGAATACTACTGCCATCATGACCTCAATTGTTTTTATATAAGCTGTTTTCATCTTACCAGACCACTATATTGACCGTAGCAGGAGTTAATTCGCTGTCCTCATCTAAAATATAAGTATTAATGTCTTCAGCATAGGTGACTTTGGTTTCAGGATCATTGAGGCCTATTTCAAACAAAGGATTAACCTCTAAATGAGACCTTGCTGAAGTGGAATTGTAGACCCTGATCTTAAAATTCTTCTCAAAAGGATAATTCCATCTTTGTTTTAGTTCTTCATATTCAGCCGTGCTTAATAAATCCTTATTCAGGCCTGTAATAATCTCTTTTAAGCCGTACATATAGCTGTAATCCTGCCTTGAGATATTTAAATAACTGCCCCTGTGAAAAATTATTTCATATTGGGCATTGTCATACAACAAAAAGGAGCAGTTGAATTCCAGGCTTTCATTATAGCTTATGAAATTAATTGAAGTGTTCCTGTCAAAGAATATTGAAACAGCAGACTCATCATCATAAAATGTTATATAATCATAAACATAAGAAACTTCTTCTGGGTCTTCTGAATAGTCAATATCATCATAAAAAACATTATTTGAATAATAATTACTATAATTCCATAACCTGAATCTGATTGTATACGTGTAATTCTCAACAGGATTATTTACCCTGACAAAAGAATCTGTCCTGGAATTCTGTGCATAGACATTGAAAGTATGGTTAAATCCGGGTGTATTTGAAAAATACCTGCTCAGAATTCCGTTATCACTGTAAGAGTAATCATCTGCTTTAAATTCCTCTAAATTTATATACGCTTTAAAATCATGCAGTCTTTTGGAATCATCATAGTAGATTTCACTTAAGAAAGACTCTTCAAAATCCACTCTTATATTTTTTGAGGTTGTAGTCCAGTTAGGAGTGGCAACCAGGCCGTAAACACCTGTTTCTGTAGTATAATTCCCTCCATGAATCAACCAGAAAACCCGCGGGCTGGCAGGAATATTTGGCAGGAATATCAGATAATTGTCCTCCCTGATAAAATAATCATCACCCTTAAATTTAAAATTATTCCATTCAAAAGAAAAGTTTACTATAACCGGCTTGTAATTGTTCAGGTCCTCTGTTGAAATAAACAGGGGCATCTTCTCAATTTGCCATTCATAATCATGGAAAAAATTATTTTTAACCAGCATAAATAAGCTTTGTTTTGTAACACCCAGGTCCAGGTTAGGCCTTATAAAAATAAAGAACCAGGCTATAAATAAAATGAAAATCGCAAGGCTCATTGCCCAGTCTAGTTGAGAAAGACCTCTTTTTTGCATAGGAATATGCTAGAAGTCAAAGTTTAAATAATTTATTGAAAAGAGAATTTAATTCAAAAAGATTTTTTTATTTATTTTTTTAATTCTTAAATATTTTATTTTAGTTATTGAGGGATATCTCTTGTTGCCCCTGATGTGATTGAAGACGTCCCTCAATGGCTCCCTGCACTGGAAGAGTGGAAGGGGCGTTTGGGGAACATGCTGTTTAAGATTAAGGAGCAACAGCAGATTTCACCAAGCCTGAAAAAAATTTCAAAATAAAAAGAACTGCTATATCTAAATTTTTCTTAACCAATTACAGTTCCATCAAAAGATTTTCCTTCAAGATAATTTTCTAAATTCTTTAAATCAGTGCCTTTCATAATGACTACTTTTAATTTTATCTTTTGCGCTTCTTTGCTTGCAATAGGGTCAAACGGCGTTGACAATCTGGGAGACCATTTATTTCCAATAATTTTCCTGTATTCTTTCCAGGAAGCTTCATAGATCTTTTTTGCATCTTTATTATTACGGGGGTCTTTGTCATAGACATAGCTTATGTTTGTCAGATTTATTATCTCTTTGATTTGCAGCTGCTTTGCAACAAGAACAGCATCATAGTCTGTACTCCATCCGGGCTTCCAGCCGGCGGCAATGATTATCTGTTTTTTTGTTTTTATTTTTTTAGTCGGATTATAGATTACTTTTTTATATGCTGATTCTCCGAATATTGATCTTATTAGTTCTGCATTTAGGCGGGAAGCCATTATACCAAGCCAGTCCAAATCTTCTTTATTTGCATGAGAGACTCTTTGAGCAGCAGTATTATACTTAGAATTAGTTTTTCCGCCCCCGCAGAAAATAATAAACCTGTAATCTTTTTTTAAGTATCTTAGAATAAAGCTCTTGAATTCTTTTAGGAAAAAATAATCAACCTCATTCGGGACAATGATTGAACCGCCTAAAGACAGGATTATTGTTTTCATAATCTGAAAAAAAGAAATGCTGGTATTTAAGGGTTTTTATTGAAAAAAAATATGATCAAACCAAAATTATTAAAAATAGATGAAATTTCCTGAGAATAAACAAATATTATTCTGATAATAACAAAAGGTGAAAAACAAATGAAAAAATATGTGTATTTTTTTGGTGAAGGAGATAAATCAATGAAAGAGACACTTGGAGGGAAAGGAGCCAATTTAAGTGAGATGACTAAAATCGGAATTCCCGTTCCACCTGGGTTTACTATCTCTGCTGAAGTATGTGATTATTTTTATAAGCATGATAAAAGATACCCTGATGAATTAAAAAAACAAATTGATGAAAATCTTGCAAAATTAGAAGCAAAAATGGGTGCAAAGCTTGGAGATTCCGAAAACCCTTTACTTGTTTCAGTAAGGAGCGGAGCTGCAATATCAATGCCCGGGATGATGGATACTGTTCTTAATCTCGGCTTAAATGATGAATCTGTGCAGGGACTGATAAAAAAAACAGGCAATGAACGATTTACATGGGATGCATACAGGAGATTCATCAACATGTTCGGAGATGTTGTCATGGGTGTTGATCATCATCATTTTGAAGAACAGCTTGACTCTGTTAAAAAAACAAAGGGTGTTGAATATGATACAGATCTGGATGCAGGCGACCTGAAAAAGGTTGTTGAGTTGTATAAAGAAGTAGTCAGGAAACATACTGGCAAATTATTTCCCTCTGATCCAAGAGAGCAGCTGCAGATGGCTATTGATGCTGTATTCGGCTCATGGAACAATCCGAGAGCAATCTCATACAGGAGAATCAATGAGATTAAAGGATTGCTTGGAACAGCGGTCAATGTCCAGACAATGGTTTTCGGAAATATGGGAGACAGCTCAGGAACGGGTGTGTTTTTTACAAGAGACCCTTCTACAGGAGAAAATAAGTTTTATGGTGAATTTTTAATCAATGCACAGGGTGAAGATGTTGTTGCAGGAATAAGGACACCTCAGCCAATTACTGAACTGAAAAAAATCCAGCCTGAGAATTATAATAAACTGATAGAAATTTACAAAAAATGCGAAAAGCATTATAAAGACATGCAGGACATGGAATTTACGATCCAGGAAGCTAAATTATATATTCTTCAGACAAGAAACGGAAAAAGGACTGCAGCAGCAGCTGTAAGGATTGCTGTTGAGATGGTTGCTGAAGGATTAATTGATAAGAAAACAGCTGTTTTAAGGGTTGAGCCAAACCAGCTTGACCAATTGCTTCATAAACAGTTGGATCCTGTAGCTAAAAAAGAGGCAGAAGTCATTGCAAAAGGATTGCCTGCTTCTCCAGGCGCAGCTGTCGGCGAAGTTGTTTTTGATGCGCATACTGCATTTAACTGGGCTCAGGAAGGCAAAAAAGTTATCCTTGTAAGGATTGAGACCTCTCCTGAAGATATTGAAGGGATGAATGCTGCACAGGGAATTCTTACTGCAAGAGGCGGAATGACTTCCCATGCAGCTGTTGTTGCCCGTGGTATGGGTAAATGCTGTGTTGCAGGCTGCGGTGATATCTCAATCAGCTACAAAGAGAAGCAGTTTAGCATTGGTAACCTAATAATCAAAGAGGGAGACTACATCACTCTTGACGGCGGTACAGGAGAATTATTCAAAGGAAAAATTCCTACAGTTGATCCTGAACTAAGCGGAAATTTCGGAATACTTATGGAATGGGCAGATTCATTCAGGAAGATTGGTGTAAGAGCCAATGCAGATATTCCAAGAGATGCTAAAGTTGCAGTTAAATTCGGTGCTGAAGGCATTGGATTATGCAGGACAGAGCACATGTTTTTTGAAGGGGAAAGAATTAAACACATGAGAAAGATGATCCTTGCAGAAACAGTAGAATCAAGAAAAGCTGCTCTTGATAAATTGCTGCCTTACCAAAAATCAGATTTCAAGGGATTATTTGAGGCAATGGGAGAATATCCTGTAATTATCAGATTGTTAGATCCGCCTTTGCATGAATTCCTGCCTCACAAAGAGGACGAGATAAAAGAGATCTCAATAGAAACAGGAGTTTCTGTTCAAAAGATCAAAGAAAAGATTGCGTCACTGCATGAATTTAACCCTATGCTCGGGCACAGGGGATGCAGGTTAGGAATTGCATATCCTGAAATAACAGAGATGCAGGCAAGGGCAATTGTTGAAGGCGCTTATGAAGTTGCCAAAAAAACAGGAAAAAAAGTAAAGGCAAAAATCATGATACCTCTTGTCGGCAAAGTAGGTGAGCTTTCACACCAGAAAAAGATCGTGGAAAAAGTGATTGAAGAGGCAAAAGGAAAATATGATAAAGAGCTTCCTTTTTCAATAGGGACAATGATTGAAGTGCCGAGAGGCGCATTGACTGCAGATGAAGTTGCAAAAGAAGCAGAATTCTTCAGCTTCGGGACAAATGACCTTACGCAGATGACATGCGGCTTTTCAAGGGATGATGCAGGAAAATTCCTCAAGCAGTATGTTGAGCTTGGCATATATGAGAAAGACCCTTTCCAGGCAATTGACCAGACTGGAGTGGGAGAAATGATGAAGATTGCCATAAAAAAAGGAAGAAAGACCCGCCCTGATCTGGAAATTGGGATATGCGGCGAGCATGGCGGCGAGCCCTCTTCTGTTGAATTCTGCCACAGGATCGGCTTAAATTATGTCAGCTGCAGCCCGTACAGGGTTCCAATAGCGAGACTTGCAGCAGCACATGCTGCATTGAAAGAAGAATAAACTTTTTTTCTTTTATTATTATTTGAGAAAGATGGACGAATACTGTGGAATTTAGTCCACAGATGAAGTCCCTCTCTGTCAAGTTTAGAAATCGAGTTGACGATACTGCATACTTTAGTATGCAGAGAGCCCTCGATTTCTCTCATTTTTTCTTTAATTTTGTCAATATTAAAAAACAGATAAATAAATATTTAATCTTTTGAAATATCCAAAAAATTAATAAATCTGTTCTTCTACAAAACATTTATGACAACTGTAAATGTTGATGCTCTCCTTAAAAAAGTCAGGGAGAAAATGCAAAATCCAGACATAATAGTAGATCCATATGATTTAACATTTGTGTGGGTTAGTGAGGGCTATTGTAAATTAACAGGTTATTCATGCTCAGATCTTATTGATAAACAGCTGTTTTTTACATCTGTCCAGACTAAAGACACAGCAAGAAAAATGGAAATGGACATGTTATCTAAAAGAGAAAGTGACATAAAAGAGATTCCGATTAAAAAGAAAACAGGTAAAGTGGTAATTGCAAAGGTTAAAGATATTATTATTAATTTTGAGAACCACCCTTATATGGCTGGCAAACTTATTAAAGTCATTAAAAAATAGAGGATTGTTATCATATTTTTTCTTAAATTGATTTTCAAAAACAAATATATATTTTTATATTATTTCAATAAATTTTTTAAACACTTCATTCTTTTTTATTTATCATGTTCGGGTTTTTAAAAAAAAAATTAAAAGAAGCTATCGGCAGGTTCTCTAAAAAAGCAGAAGAGGAAGCTGAAGAAATAATAGAAGAAAAACCAAAAAAACAAGATATAAAGGAGATTAAAAAAAAAGAAGTTGAAGAAAAAACACTGGAAAAGATTAAAGACAAGAAAGAAGAAAAAAGAGAGATTAAGCCAAAGGAACAAGTAAAAGAAAAAAAGACTAAGAAAAAAGAGATTAAAGAAAAAGCTGAAGAAAAAAAAGAAATTGTTGAAAAAGAGCCTGAAATCAAAGAAAAACCTACTGAAGAAGATAAAAAACAAGAGCCTAAAAAAGAATCATTTTTTTCAAAAATATTTAAAAAAAAGAAAAAAGAAGAGGAATTTCCTGAAAAAGAAACTGAGATAAAAAAGGAACCTGCTGAAGAAGAACCGGAAGAAGTTAAAGAAGAACAACCCGAGGAAGAGCCCGAAGAAGATGAGAAGAAATCCTTGTTCGGAAAAATTTCAGATGCATTTACAAAAGTTTCATTATCTGAGCAGAAGTTTGATGAATTATTCTGGGATCTGGAACTGGCTTTATTAGAGAATAATGTTGCTGTTGAAGTCATAGAAAAAATCAAGAATGATTTGAAGAATGACCTGGTTGAAAAGAAGATAAACAGGAAAAACCTGAATAATAAAATAATAGAGTCTTTAAAAAATTCAATTGAGGATTTATTTAACACAGAAAAGATTGATTTAATTAAAAAAATCAGGCAAAACAAGCCATATATCATTGCATTCATCGGTGTGAACGGCTCAGGAAAAACAACTACTCTAGCTAAATTAATCCATTTATTGAAGAAAAACAAAGCCAGTGTTGTTGTAGGTGCCTGTGATACATTCAGGGCAGCTGCAATCCAGCAGTTAGAGGAGCACACGAACAAACTCGGCGTTAAATTAATAAAGCACGACTACGGGGCAGACCCTGCTGCTGTTGCTTATGATACAGTTGAGCATGCAAAAGCAAAGAACATAGATGTTGTACTGCTTGATACCGCAGGCAGATTGCATTCCAATAAGAATTTAATGGATGAACTCAGGAAAATCATCAAGGTCGCTAATCCTGATTTGAATATTTTCATCGGAGAGTCAATTGCAGGCAATGACCTTGTAGAGCAGGTAAAATTGTTCAATATGGAAATCGGCATTGATGCAATCATCCTTGCAAAAGCAGATATAGATGAAAAAGGAGGCGCAGCTATTTCTGTAAGCTATATAACAAACAAGCCGATATTGTTCATGGGCACCGGCCAGGAATATGATGACCTGGAAGAATTCAGTAAAGAAAAGATACTTAAACAGATTGGATTAAGTGCCTAAATCCTTTAATTTCAATTTTAAAATCATCTTTCTGTAGTTACGAAAAAATTTTAAATACTCTCTTTGAATGAATTATTATATGTACGAGATAATCCAGAGATTTCTAATCTCTCTGGCGCTTGGCGCCCTGATAGGCATTGAAAGAGAAAAAACCCAGCAGGCAAGAAAACAGAGAGACATTGCAGGCATAAGGACTTTTATGATAATCTCTTTGCTTGGAACAATTACGGCTTATCTAAGCTCAATTTATTCACAGTGGATTCTTATTATAGGCACATTATGTTTTTCCCTGTTTATTCTGACTGGGTATTACCTGAGTTCTGTTATGAAAAAAGACATAGGGCTTACAACGGAATTATCTGCAATCGTTGCATTTTTAATAGGTGTGCTTGTCTTTGTTACGCCAAGAGAAATCCCGATAATACTGACAATTGCAGTCACATTAATATTGTCATTCAGGATCCCGTTGCACCATTTTGTAAGGCAGCTGAAAAGAAAAGAGTTTTATGATACTATCAAATTTATTATAGTTGCATTCGTTATTCTGCCTTTACTTCCAAACCAGTATTTCGGGCCGTATAATGCATTCAACCCCTATGAAATCTGGCTTATGGTTGTTTTTGTTTCAGGAATAAGCTTTGTCGGCTATATACTGATGAAATATATAGGAGCAAGACAGGGCATTGAACTCACAGGATTAATGGGCGGACTTGTCTCAAGCACCCCTGTAGTTACATCAATGGCATCCAAAAGCAGGCAAAAAGACATCATAGTCTTAAAGCCCTTTATTTTTGCAAGTGTATTAGCCAGTTCAACTATGTTCTTAAGGATGCTGTTTGAAGTCTCTATTTTAAATAATGAGCTTATTCCAGGATTGTTGTTGCCTCTGCTTTCTATGTCTGCAATAGGGTATGTGTGGACAATAATATTATGGAAGGAAAAAAAGGAAGTCGATACAATGATTAATCTTGAAAGCCCATTCAGGCTAAAACCGGCAATTACATTCGGGCTGATATTCGGCATAATCATTTTCATTACAAAATTTGCACAGTCATATCTTGGCGCAACAGGAATATATATAACCAGCTTTATATCAGGGTTTGCTGATGTTGATGCCGTCACAATTTCCATGTCAAGATTTGCACAGCAGGGCTTATCTACAAAAGTTGCAGTTATTTCAATAACACTGGCAGCATGTGCAAATACATTAACCAAACTGTTTATTGCGCGCTTTTTCGGTTCAAAAGAATTTTTCAGGACTATATCTTTTGTTTTTGGAGTCATGGTTTTTGTTGGAATAATCCTTCTGTTTTTCATCTGATGACAAAGCAGTATGATAAGATTTAAATACTAGTTTTATAATTAATTAGATTTCATGGAAAGAATAAGTTACAAATGCAATAAATGCAAATACAGGTTCTCCAGAAAGGCTGATATAAAATTCAGTGTATGCCCTTATTGCGGCACAGGAAACTGTGTTGAAATTGACACAGGAGACACTGCATCAAGGATTCTGGATGAAGTCAGCAAGTATGAAAGGATGGATTGATTTATTCAATCTCGTTCTTAGCATTCATTAAGAATTTTACAAGTTCCTTTTCCCAATGATAGCCAATTGTCCCGTTTAAAAAATCATTCAGCCAATTTTTAAAATTAGAAGTGAAATCATTTCTTTCCCCGTCAATTAATCTTTTAATGCAGAGAAGGATATCTTCATCCAGTCTCTCTTTCCTGTTGGCTTTGTTCAATTGCTTCAGCAGGATTGTTTTTTCATCCAGTTCATTAGCTTTTTTAAGGACAAATTTCTTTAATTTTTCAGGCCATGTTTCCTCTATCTCGTGCCTGTATTTTTTTATGCTGTCAAGAACATCTTTTTTAATGCAGGTATTGCCCTCGATCATTTTAATTATTTCTTCTTTTGCAAACATCGGCACTCTATCTAGATTCCATGCCATTTGCTTTAGATCTTCAATATCTTCAACTTTTTTTAAGCGCTTTTCTTCCTGCAGTTTCTCCCATAATTTTGAATATGAGAATTCAGGTTCAGTCTCATGTTTCTTTTCGGGAGAGTTTATCCTTGCCAGGACTTTTTCATGCATCCTCTTTAAGAATTCTGTCTTATCTTCAATCTTAAAAATATCTGAATAGCCCTGTATGATTAAATTAAATGAAAAAGGGCTCGGGAAATCCAGGAATTTTTCCCTTATTTGTATATTGTCCGCCTTAATATTGCCAAGGACAAATTCTGCATTTTGTATGTCCATTAAATCCTCCAGGACTTCTCTTCTGGCTTCCTTCAGTATTGGAAAATCATCTGATATTCTTTTTACAGCGCTCAGCAACAGTTTTGAGCTTACCTGCTGCCTGCCGACTGATTTTTTCCTGCCGTTATAATTTCTCAGGATCATCAGAGCGCGGGCTGCACAATGCCTGAATCTTCTTTTAAGAATTTCTGTCTTTTCAAGGGCAAGCTCCATTACTTTTCTTAAATTGCTCTGTGAAAGATTCCTGACTGCCTTTATCACATTTATGTTTTTTGTGTAGCTTAACATAAATCCGTTGTCATTAATCGTAATTTCAACATCGCGGTGCTCCATCCTGGAAATTGCAAATGCCATTGCCCTGCTTAGCACATCATTGACCCTTCTTCCGTATAATGAATGGAAAACAACATACTTTCTATTATCCTCTTTAAAATGCTCTATAATAAGCTTCTTGTCATGGGGGATTTCCGAATAAGAGAACTGCTCTTTAAAATATTCATAGATCGAGTTAGCGCCGTTTGTGTCAACATACAGGTATTCATTTATGAATTTTAATATGTCCTCTTTGGATTTTTTATATTTAAGCTGCTGCTCAATATAATACCTGAATTTTTGGATCTCTAAACTTAAGTCAAAGCTTAACGGCAGCATCTCTGAAAACCATGAAGGCACTGTCGGCGGCCTGCCTGAGCTTGATTTTACTCTTGCAATCATTCCCCTGCTGTATAAAAATTCATAGGTTTCCCCGCCTAAAACAAAAACATCCCCTCTTTTGAGCCGTTCAAGGAAGCCTTCATCTAATTTGCCAATTATCTGCTCTCCCAGCTTGACTGTAATATATGATTCATCAGGTATTGTGCCTATATTTGTCATATACATGACACGGGCTAATTTACTTCTTCTGCCGAGCATTCCTGTTTCCTTATCAATCCATATCTTTGCATAGACATTCCTGTCTTCTAAAGAGGCATATTCACCGCTTAGATAATTAATAACCTCATCAAAGTCCTGTCTTTTTAATGTTTCATAGGGATAGCTTTTTTTTACAGTCCAGAAAACCTCTTCTATGCCCTGTTTTTTTTCAATTGCCATGCCGTATATCTGCTGTGAAAGAACATCCAGGCAGTTTTTCGGTATAGAAATTTTATCTATTTTTTTTTCAATAGCTGCCTTTAATAAAACAGAGCACTCTACAAGGTCATCCCTGTCAAGAACAACAATCCTGCCCTTGGCAGTGTCATGCAGCTTATGGCCGCTTCTTCCTATGCGTTGGATAGCACGGGCAACTGATTTCGGGCTTCCCAGTAAAATTACTAAATCAATATAGCCTATATCTATTCCCAGTTCAAGTGAAGTTGAGGATACTATACATTTTAATTCGCCGTTTTTTAATTGTGATTCAATCCTTATCCTGTGAGACGCGCTTAAGCTGCCGTGATGTGCTCCTATGAGTGATTTGGATTTAGCCTCGCCTATATTCTCTGTATACTGCTCAGGGAATTTTTCTTTTAAGTTATGGACCACCCTTTCTGTTGCAGATCTTGTGTTGGTGAATATTAAGGTTGTTCTGTGAGACTGGACTAACTGGTTTATCAGCTCATACATTTTTATATGTGTGGTTTCATGAGGGGTATTAATTAAGTTTTCAACAGGGCTTAATACCCTAAGGTCCATCTTTTTTATGAATTGAGCGTCAACAATTTTGCAGTCTCTGTAATTATCATTGTCTTTTTTCCCTACAAGGAATTTAGCTATTTCTTCAAGAGGAGCTACAGTTGCGCTTAAGCCTATTCTTGTAAAATTCGTGCTTTGATTAAGCCTTTCCAAAGAGAGGGATAAATGAGTGCCTCTCTTATTTGAAGCCAAGCTATGGATTTCATCAACAATGACCCAGTCTGCTTTATTTAAATGATTCCTGAATTTAGGAGAGGTGAGTACAATTGCAAAGCTTTCAGGTGTTGTTATAAGTATATGGGGCGGTGTTTTCAGCATTGCTGATTTTTTTGAAGAGCTTGTATCTCCTGTTCTCACTGCAACCCTTATATCAATCTCTTTTTTGTTTTGTTTAGCGATCTTTTTTATTGCTGACAGCGGCTCTTTCAGATTAACATTTATATCCCTTGAAAGGGCTTTTAAAGGGCTGATATACACGCAGTATATCCTGTTCTCTAATTGACCAGCTTCTGCCAGGAATGTCAATTCATTTATAATTGAAGTGAATGCTGTTAATGTTTTGCCGGAGCCTGTGCTTGCAAATATCAAAGTATTCTCTTTATTGTGAATAGGAATAATCCCGAATTTTTGGGGTGCAGAGAATTCCTTAAACTGTGATTTAAACCACTGCTTTACATAAGGGTGCAGTATTGCATAAATCTCTTCATCCATAAAAGGAGTCTCCTGATAGGTAATCATAGCTTAACTCTGGAAATAGAATATTATTAAAAAGATATGGTTTTGAGAAGAAAGGTGAGGAAAGGAAAGAGGATATGAATGATAGGTTTAGCGAGGATTAATGAAAACAATTCGGGAAATAGGTGTTATGCTCAATAATGCTCGAAGAAAAAATTTATAATTCTAAAGATCGCCAAGAGTTCGTCAAGTCTGAAAGACTTGATGGTGAATTGGCGTAGAAAAACCGATAGGTTTTTCTCAAAGAAGT
>JAFGRO010000043.1 GCA_016935095.1 Candidatus Woesearchaeota archaeon | reverse complement strand
TAGTTACTTCTTTGAGAAAAACCTATCGGTTTTTCTACGCCAATTCACCATCAAGTCTTTCAGACTTGACGAACTCTTGGCGATCTTAAGAAAATGTTTTTGAAGTATCTTATTGAGGGAACCAAAGAACAGATAAACAAGGTCCCTAAAAGCCTGTTTGAAAAGGATTGGTTGGATAACTGTAAAATTGAGTAAGAGAAATCAACCATTGATTTCTAAACGAGAGAGAGAGGGACAAATACTATTAATTTTTGCGATCGCGAGGTTTACAGATAAATTACCTCTCTCTCAAGTAATAATAAGTTTTATAAATCCCTAATTTTTTAACCAGAGTATGCAAAAAACCCTTGATCTTGATTCTTTTGCTGATAAAGAGGAAAAAACAGTGGAACAGGCAGAACCTTCTAAGGAAACTGAAAAAAAACAGCCTATTGCAATTGAGCTTGCAAAAAAACAAAGGGCAATTTCTATTGCTGAATTCTTTGAAAAAAACCGTCATTTACTGGGTTTTGATAATAAGAAAAAAGCTCTATTAACAACAGTAAAAGAAGCTGTTGACAATGCCCTGGATGCATGTGAAGAAGCAAACATACTGCCTGATATAAGTATAGAGATAATTGATTTCGGGAATGACAGGTTTAGAATCATTGTTGAAGACAATGGCCCTGGAATTGTAAAAAAACAGATTCCATATATATTTGCAAGATTGCTTTACGGAAGCAAATTCCACAGATTAAAACAGCAAAGAGGCCAGCAGGGAATAGGTATTACTGCCAGTGTCATGTACGGGCAGTTGACTACAGGAAGAGCCGCTAAAATAATTTCAAGAATCAGCAAAGATCATCCTGCTGTTTATACTGAACTGAAGCTTAATACAACAAAGAATAAGCCGGATATACTTAAACAGGAAGAGACTGAATGGGAAAAAGAGCACGGCACAAAAGTGGAGATTGACCTTGAGGCAAGTTATATGAAAGGCTTGCAGTCAGTTGATGAATATATCAAAGAGACAGCAATTATCAATCCGCATTCAACAATCATCTATACAAATCCAAAAGCCGAGCAGATTATTTATCCGAGGGCAACTGATAAGCTCCCTAAAGAGACCAAAGAGATTAAGCCCCATCCACATGGCGTAGAGCTTGGCATATTAATTAAGATGCTGCAAAATACCGAGTACAGGACATTGCAGGCATTTCTTACAAATGAATTCTCAAGAGTAGGTTCAGGTACTGCAAAGCAGATATGTGAAAATGCCGCGGTGCTTCCGAATACAAAGCCGGGCAGAATTAACAGGGAAATGGCTGAGAAATTAATGCAGGCAATCCAGAATACTAAGATAATGAATCCTCAGACAGACTGCATTGCTCCCATTGGAAAAAACCTGCTTTTGAAAGGCCTCCAGAAAGAGGTTAAGGCTGAGTTCTATACATCAACAACAAGGCCGCCTTCTGTTTACAGAGGCAATCCTTTTATTGTTGAGGCTGCAATTGCATACGGCGGCAATCTGCCTGCAGAGGATTCTGTCAATATAATGAGATATGCAAACAGGGTTCCTTTGCTTTACCAGCAGGGAGCATGTTCTATAACAAGCTCAGTCATAAAAACAAACTGGAGGAACTATGGCTTAAAACAATCCAGAAATTCAATTCCGATAGGACCTTGTGTTGTCCTTGTTCATATGGCTTCTGTATGGGTTCCTTTCACTTCAGAGGCAAAAGAGGCAATTGCTCATTATCCTGAAATTGTAAAAGAGATTAAGCTTGCCCTTCAGGAATGCGGAAGAGACCTAGGAAGTTATCTTTCAAAAAAAAGAAGGCTTAAAAAAGAGCTGAAAAAGATAGATTATATCTCCAAGTACCTGCCACATGTAAGCATTGCTTTAAAGAATATCTTAAATCTGGATGATTCACAAAAAGCAAGACTTGAAGAATATTTAAGAGAAGTCCTGGAAAAATCAAGGTCAATGAGACTTCCTGACATTAAAAACGAGATCATAAATGATTCTGAATTAAACGGGGAAGAATTCGGTTTTGATGAAGAAGAATTAAACGGCGATTCAGAGGATGCAGATTTAGAAGAGGAAGGTTCTGAAGATGACAAATAAACAGGATGAAAACATTGTAAACAAGATTAAGAATATTGCTAATAATATTTATAAAAAAATCCTTGATAAAAAACAGCCCCAGATTTCCCTGCCGATCAGGTCATTAAACAATGTAAAATATGATTCCGAAGAAGGGTATTTTGAAATATTGGATAAAGAAAAAACAAGGACTCTAACTGCTTCTACTGTAAAGACATTTGCACAATCTCTTAGGATGATGGCGGTTTCAAAAGAACTTGTAGAAACAGATGATATTGCAACAAAAAGGGAGATGTACTATGTAAGCAAAAACTGGGAAGAGGCCAGGTTTACTGCGCAAATGGAATCAGACACTGTAATGGATGACATTGAGGCTATGTTCAGAGTAAACAGAGAGCAGCTTGGTTTTATTCCGGAAGAGAAAGGAGGGGATATTGCAGGTAAACTAAAAGTAATTGATGTTGATCCGAACACAAAAAAAGAGCTGACTATTGACTGCACGAAATTCGGCTCAGGAGCCTATTCAATCCCTATTTCAGTTGAGCACTTGAAATTTGAGACAGATGCAAAATTTATTCTTGCAATTGAAACAGCAGGTATGTTCCAGAGACTGGTCAAGCACGGCTACTGGAAAAAGGCAAACTGCATCCTGGTTTCAATGGGAGGTGTTCCTACAAGAGCCTGCAGGAGATTCATAAGAAGACTGAGCGATGAAAAGAGAATCCCTGTGTTTGCATTTACTGACGGGGATCCTTATGGTTTCCTGAACATTTACAGGACTTTAAAAGTCGGCTCAGGAAATGCCGCGCATATCAATGAATATTTCTGTGTCCCTCAGGCAAAATTCATAGGCATTACAACAAGAGACATTATTGATTATAAGCTGCCGACACACCCGTTAAAGGATGTGGATATCAAAAGGATCAAAGACGGTGTTAAGAATGACCCTTTTGTCCAGCATCATAAACAATGGCAGAAAGCCCTTATTGAAATGGCGAAAATGAGAAAAAGAGCAGAGCAACAAGCATTAGCCAAGCATGGGCTGAATTTTGTAATAAGCAATTATCTTCCAGATAAGATGAAGAATCCTAAAACTTGGCTGCCTTAATTTTTTTAAAAAGCAACAAATAATACAAAAAATTAAAAAGAATTTTTATTTAACCTTGTTCAATGCAGTTCATTAACTTATTAAAAAACAAAAATAAAATCACTGTTTTTCTTATTTTATTGGTTTCAATATTATTAATTCCTGTTTTAATTAGAGCATATTCAAGGTTACTCTTTTTCATATTTGCTGTCATTATATCCGCAACAATGACTTTTTTTTTAAACAGATTCAAAAGCCCGGTAGATTTTTCTCCTGTGTTTTTCTTTATGATTTTTATTTCAACTGAGTTTGGGTTTGGATGCTCAATTATATTCTATCTGCTGGCAAGCTTAACTCCGTCACTTATTGCAGGAGGAAAAGTTGAAATGCCGACATTCATGTTCATGAGTGTGTTTTTTATGCTCAGTTTTTTAGCAGGATTATTAAAATCATTTGGAATTATTAATGTGGGAATAGCTGCGGTCATTATTAATGTGATTGCAGGATGGTTCATTAACAGGTTATCAGGAAGCCCTGGCAAGTTTATTTTTTCAGTTATCCATGCACTTGTTACCGTCGTGTATATTGTCAATCTGAGTGGTTTTTTGGAGAATATTATCAGCTGAAATTTTCCAATTAACACATGCAGTGGACATGCTCACACAGCATTTATATACTAAACTTCTTTGAATCTGTTTGCAATTGAATTTAAATCACTCAAATAAGAGTTCATTTATCAAATTATAATTTTAGTTTAAGAACCATAAAATCATTTACAAAAATTCACCAAAGTAAAAATTGATGATTTAAAATGCAAACAAAATTTCAATGGATAAATCCAAATAGATATTATGTGAGAGAATCATGTCCTTGTGCTTGGACACAAAAAAATCAAAAAGAAATTACTCCTGAAATCTCAGAATTAGCTGGAATATTTGCAGCGGATGGTTCAATGCAAAAAGAACATCTATGTTTCTGGGGAAATCCTCATGCTGATAAGAAATACTATAATAATCATCTAAAAAAATTATTTTTAAGTGCTTTTAATATAATTGTTAGACCACATTACAAACTTAGTAATTCGGTTTACGGATTTTATGTTTGTGATAAAAGAATCATAAAGCTTTTCAACAAAATTTTAGAATTTCCCATCGGAAAAAAAACATACACTGTTAAAGTTCCAACAATAATATACAAAAATAAAGATAAAAAAATAATAAGTGCATTTATCAGAGGATTTTTTGCAGGAGATGGCTGTTTGAATTTTGATAAGAGGTATTTTAAGGATAAAAAGATCCTAAAAATAATTCATACTTATCCAAGAATTTTTCTAAAAAGTGTATCAAAAAAAATTATTGAACAGATTTCTAATATGTTGTTTAATCTAGAAATTAAACATTTCATTTCCAAAAAAAAGTCAAGAAAATCAAATGAAGTTGATATTTATGTAATAGCCGTGCAAGGTAAAAAAAGACTTGAACAATGGGTTAAAAAGATTGGATTTGCAAATGATAATCATCTCTCGAGATACGAAATCTTTAAAAATTATGGTTTTGTTCCATCATATACAACATATAAACAAAGACAAGAAATACTAACTGGCCATTTAGACCCTTGGTCTTTTTATCCCAAAGGGACCCGTAGCCTAGCCTGGATAGGGCGACAAAAAGATGATGAAAAATCTCTTTTTCGCTAAAGCCTTCTAAGCTGTAAGTCGTGGGTTCGAATCCCACCGGGTCCATTTTTTCTTTTTTCCAAAATCAATAAATATAAAAACTCTAACTCAAATAATTCTTAAACATGGGAAAGGGAGGGAAGTCAATCTGCAGTAATTGTAAAATCTCTTCTTCATGTTCTGATTTTGCTGAAAACAAAAAATTCCAGGAGCAGGGCTTCTCGATTAATATTGTTGAGTGCGAGAGTTTCAAGGAATAATTCAATAAAAATATAATTAAGCTGTAATTCTTTATCTGCATGGCGTATTTAATCATCCATTATTCAGGGGAAATCGGCTCTAAAGGCTCTAACAGGAGAGTTTTTGAAAAAAAGCTCAGGGATAATGTAAGATCTGCCCTTAAAAAACAGAATTATGAATCCATTTCAATCACCAACAGCAGGATAGTTGCAGAACTGAAAAAAAATATCAGCAGGGACTTAATAACTGATTCAATCAGGAAGATTTCAGGTGTTTCATTTTTTGCATTTGCCCATTACTGCGATAAAAATATAGATAAGATAAAGGGATTTGTGTTAAAAGAATTCAGAAATAAGCAGGGATACAATGTTAAGATATTTATCCCTAAAAAAGATGAGAATATTAATTATGATTCCTTAAAAAAATCCCTGGCAGGCATAAATAATATCCATTCAAAAGATTCAGTTTATATTGAAATCCTTAACAGCGGCTGCTTTATTTATGATAATAAAATAAACGGACTAGGAGGACTGCCTGTTGGCTGTACTGGAAAACTGATTTCTCTGATTTCAGGCGGCATTGACAGCCCTGTTGCATCTTACAAGATGTTCAGAAGAGGATGCTCTGTAAGCTTTATTCATTTTTATAATCCCACTCAGGTAAGGGAATCAGTAAAGAAGAAGATAATTGACCTTGTGAATATTTTGTCAAAATACCAGTTCAAAACAAAATTATATATCATTAAGTTTGATGAGATACAGAGGCATATTATTGCAAATATTCCAGGAGAGATAAGGATGATTGTGTACAGGAGGATTATGCTGAAAATAGGTGAGAAAATCCTTGAAAGAGAAAATGCAAAAGGATTTATAACAGGAGATTCATTGTCCCAGGTTGCCTCGCAAACACTTGAAAATCTCAGTATAATTTACAAAGCTTCAAAATACACTGTTTTTCATCCTTTAATCGGAGAAGATAAAGATTCTATAATAGATTTGGCGAAGCAAATCGGAACTTATAAAACATCTATCCTGCCATATGATGACTGCTGCTCTTTTTTTGTTGCAAAGCACCCGCAGACAAGAGCTGACTTGCAAAACATAGAAAAGACTGAAAAAACCCTTGAATTAAATAAATTAATAAACAATTCATTAAATAATATGGAAATAAAAACTTTTATGCACTAAGCTTTATTTATCTTTATTCTCAGCCAATAGTCTTTCCATGACAGGTATTTTTTCCTTGGCTTAATTCTCACTTTGGGAATCTTATTAATTAAATTTACGCAAAATGAATAAATAAACTGTGCCGCGACAGTTATGATTAATGCCTCGATAAGGTATTTCATTGAAATCACCATATCTAATAAATAATAAACTTATTTATATATGCTGTGTGAGACTGTCCAGTGTGTCCAGTGGGTTAATTCAAGATATACAGAGAGATATCTAATTTATTTTAGTTATTGAGGGAATTAATTTAGTTTTTTTAATAATTTAATACTTCTTTTTAGTTATTGAGGGAGAACACAGGTTGCCCTTGCCGTAAAAACATGATGTCCCTCAATCAGCTGAGATTTTTAAGAAACACTGAAAAACCTGAAAAGGTTTTTGGTGCCCCAAAAAAGCATAGCTTTTTTTAG
>JAFGRO010000003.1 GCA_016935095.1 Candidatus Woesearchaeota archaeon | reverse complement strand
TTAAATGATTAAATTTCAATGAATTACATGAGAAAACTATTTGGCACTGACGGCATTAGAGGAGAAGCAAATAAATATCCTATAACAGCTGAATTGGCCCTTAAGCTTGGCAAAGCAGCTGCTATTGTTTTGAGAAACAGTAATATTAAAAAACCAAGATTTCTTATTGGCAAAGACCCGAGGCTTTCAGGGTATATGCTTGAATATGCATTAACCTCAGGAATATGCTCTACCGGAGCAGATGTTCTCTTAGTAGGGCCGATGCCAACTCCGGCAATAGCTCATTTGACAAGGAGCTTTGCAGCTGATGCTGGAATTATGATATCTGCTTCACATAATCCTGCTTTTGATAACGGCATAAAATTGTTTGATAATCGTGGATATAAGCTTCCTGATGAGATTGAAATGAAGATTGAAAAGTTATTGTTTAAAAAAGACCTTTCTAACTATAATGTTCCCTCTTCGAAAATCGGCCGTGTGTACAGGATTGATGATGCTCAAGGCAGATATATTGAATTTGCCAAGAACTCAATAGACAATAATTCATTAAAAGGATTAAAAATCGTAATAGATTGTGCAAACGGCGCATCTTATAAAGTTGCTCCTTTGATTTTTTCTGAACTGGGTGCAGAGGTTATAGTTTTGAATAATTTCCCGGATGGCTTGAACATTAACAAAGAATCAGGAGCATTGCATCCAGATGTTGTTCAGGCTGCAGTTCTTGGTCATGAGGCAGATATAGGAATTTCTTTAGATGGAGATGCAGACAGGGTCATTATCATAGATGAAAAAGGCAATATTTTAAACGGAGATCATCTGCTGGCGATTTCTGCATTGTACTTTAAGAAACACAATCTCCTCAGAAAAAATACAGTTGTCGTTACGCATTATACTAATTTGGCATTTGACAAATTGATGAAATTGCATGAAATAAATGTTGTGAGAGTAAAAAACGGGGACAGGTATGTGATTGAAGAGATGAAAAAAAATAACTATAATCTGGGTGGAGAACAATCCGGCCATTTAATCTTTTCTGATTTTAACACAACAGGAGACGGCACAATATCAGCATTGCAGATCCTTAATATAATACAAAATTCCAGAAAGAAATTATTTAACTTGTCTTCTGTATTAGAAAAATACCCTCAGATTTTAATAAATATTGATGTTAAAAAAAAAACACCTATTAAGAAACTTCCGGCTGTTCTTGATTTAATCAGAGAGATTGAATCAGAATTGGATAATAATGGCAGGGTTCTGGTAAGATATTCAGGAACACAGAATCTTGCAAGGATTATGGTGGAAGGAAAAAACAAAATACAGATTAAAAATTTTGCAAATAAACTCGCTGGGTTATTAAAAAAAGAGGTAAACTAAAATGCAGGCAATAATCTTAGCAGCAGGTAAAAGCACACGCACATATCCCTTGACACTGACAAGGCCGAAGCCTTTGCTGAAAGCTGCAAACAGGACAATACTTGAGCATAATCTCGATCAGTTAAACGGCATTGCAGATGAAGTTATGATTGTTGTAAATTATATGAAAGGGCAGATTATTCAGACAATTGGAACAAAGTATAAAAATCTTAAAATTAAATATGTTGAGCAGAATTCTGCTTTGGGGACAGGCCATGCATTAATGCAGGCTGAAAAATTTTTTAAGGATAAATTTATAGTTATGAACGGGGATGATTTTTATTCTCAGAGAGACATAAGGAATTGCATTAAACATGATTATTGTGTCCTTGCAAAAGAAGTTAAAGACCCAAAAAATTTTGGTGTTTTTGTTGTTAAAAACAACTCTGTACAGAACATAATTGAAAAACCTAAAAAACCAATATCAAATCTTGCCAATACAGGCTTGTATGTTTTTAAGAAAGATATCTTTAAGAAAAAACTTAAAAAATCCAAAAGAGGGGAATATGAAATCACGGAATATATTATATATTTGATTAAAAAAAAGATCAAAGTTGCATGTGAAAATGTATCTGATTACTGGTTTCCTATAGTTTATCCGTGGGATTTATTGGATGCAAACAGCCATTTTTTATATGACCTGATTCAGTCGGATGTCAGAGGCGAAATAGAAGATTTTACCAAAATAAACGGAAATCTTGTTACTGGAAAAGGAACCAGGATATTAAACGGGGTTTATATTGAGGGCAATGTTATAATAGGAGAGTTCTGCAAAATCGGCCCTAATTGTTATATAAGGGGGAATACAGCTATTGGAAACAGGTGCCACATCGGCCAAAGCGTTGAAATTAAAAACAGCATTATAATGGATAACTCAAAAATACCCCATTTATCTTATGTGGGTGATTCTGTCATCGGAGAAAATGTAAATTTTGGCGCGGGCACGATCACTGCAAACCTAAAGCATGATAACTCCAATGTTGTTTCTTTTGTTAAGACTGAAAAGGTTGATACAGGAAGAAGAAAACTTGGGGCGATTGTAGGTGATAATGTCCATACAGCAATTAATACCTCATTTTACCCGGGCAGAAAGGTATGGCCTGGCAAGACAACCCTGCCAGGAGAAGCAGTCAAGAAAGATATAAAATAAAGGTGAAACAGATATGTGCGGTATAATCGGATTAATCTCTGAACAGGAATTTACTTTAAAAGAGGCATTTATGAAATTGAAAAAATTAGAATACAGGGGCTATGATTCTTTTGGGTATTATGATACTGAAATTTTAATTAAAAAAACAGGACATATTGATATCCCTCGAAAAAACAAAAAATCAAAAATAGCAATTTTACATACAAGATGGGCAACACATGGCGGAGTAACTGATTATAATGCACACCCCCACCAGTCATGTGATAAAAACATTACAATTGTTCATAACGGGATTATTGAAAATTATCAGGAACTCAAAGATGACCTGATAAAAAGAGGACATAAGTTCAGAAGCGAGACAGATTCAGAGGTTGTTGCACATTATTTTGAGGAAAAACTAAAAACAAAGTCCATTAAGGAATCATGTGTTGATTTTATAAATGAGATAAAGGGCACATTTGCAGTCTTATTAATAAAAAAAGATGAAAACAGGATTTATGCATTAAAGAGGGATTCTCCTCTTGTTCTTGGAATATGCAATAATAAGAATATACTTGCATCAGACATATATGCTTTTTCTGATATAAGTGATGAGGCAATTTTTTTTGAGAATGATGAGTTTGCAATTGTTGAAAAAGACAACTATATGTTCTTTGATCAGCATGGTAAAAAAATAAACAAGAAAATACAAAAATTCCTGTGGGAGCAGGAAGAGTCTGAAAAGAAAAAATTCAGGCATTACATGATCAAGGAGATAATGGAAGAGCCCAAGGTTGTTAAAAGATTATTGTTTTCATTTAAAACAGAGCAGAAATCAAATTTTAATAAATTCATTGAATTAATTAAAAAGTCAAAAAAGATATTATTCATTGCCGCAGGCACAAGCTATCATGCTTCTCTTCTTGGAGTTTATTATCTACATGAATGCGGTATTGAAGCGCAGACATTGATTGCATCTGAATTCAGGCATTTTGCTACTATTGATAAAGAAACGATTGTAATAGCAGTTACCCAGTCTGGAGAGACAATGGATGTTATTGATGGATTAAAATATGCCCAGAAAAAAAGGGCAAAGATAATTTCAATAGTGAATGTTCCGTACTCTACAATACAGAGGATGTCTGAAGTTTCACTGAACATACTGGCAGGCCAGGAAGTCTGCGTTGCAGCAACAAAGTCATTTGTAAACCAGGTAACTATATTATTGGCAATTGCAAAAGAATTCGGGTTTAAAATTAATTTAGATACACTGGCTCCAAGAATTGAGTCTATGCTGAAACAGGAAAATAAAATAAAAAAGATTGCAGCTGAAATCTACATGAAAAATGACATTTATGTTTTAGGCAGGGGCTTAAGCTATCCTGTTGCAAGAGAAGTCGCATTAAAAATCAAGGAAATATCTTATATACATGCAGAGGGAATGATGGGCGGCGAATTAAAACACGGGACAATTGCCCTGATTGAAAAGGGAACACCGGTTATTGCATTGATATCAAATAAAGATTATGATATGCTCTCAAATGCAAAAGAAGTTGAAGCCCGGGGTGCAAATGTAATTAAAGTGGCAAATGAATTGAATGGGGATATAAATGTTCCAACTTCAAATGACGGGAAGTTTGGTGTCCTGGCAGCGATTTTCGGGCAGTTGCTGACTTATCATATGGCATTAGAGAGAAACTTACCTATTGATAAGCCAAGAAATTTGGCAAAGTCAGTTACTGTGAAATAAATTTTTATAATTAAAATAATTCTTTATATTAATGCTGGATAATAATATTAAGAAACACATTGAGTCTTATGTATTAGATTACAATAATTTCAAAAAAACAAAAACATCATGGAAAAAACCATTAGTTGCTTTTGCAGATGCAAATGACCCCTTGTTTAAAGAATTGAAAAAGATAATTTCCCCTTCCCATTGTTTACCTACGGAACTATTAAGCGATGCAAAATCAGTTATAGCCTATTTTATACCTTTTGTTGAGTCAATTCCAAAATCAAATATCCATGGAAGGAATTGCTCAATTGAATGGTCTTATGCATATATTGAAACTAACCAATTAATAATTGACTTAAATAAGTCCTTAGAAAAGTTTTTTACTGAAAAAGGTTTTAGCTGCAAAGTAACTCCTCCTACACATAACTTTGATGAAGAAAAACTGATTTCTGACTGGTCTCATAAGCATATTGCTTTTATTGCAGGTCTTGGAAAATTTGGAGTACATCATTTATTAATAACAAAAAAAGGCTGTTGCGGAAGGTTGGGAAGTATAGTAACAAATGCAAAATTGGTTCCAACTAAAAGACCTGAAAAAGAATTCTGTTTGTATAAATCAAAGGGAATATGTCTTGAATGTGTGAAAAAATGTGTTAATCAATCTCTTAAAGAACAAACCTACAATAGGCATAAATGCTATGAAATGTGTCTGGAAAACGATTCTCTTTATTCGGAATTGGGAACAACAGATATCTGCGGGAAATGTTCTACGATTGTCCCATGCAGTTTTAATAATCCAACTAAATAATTATTAAAATTAAAATAATTTAAATACTAACTCATCTTATAAATTCCTAAAATGAAGATTGCATTATTTTCCGAAGCATATTTGCCCCAGATTAACGGAGTAACTAAACAGGTTAATAATCTCAGGATTGGATTGGAAAAGCAGGGTCATGAGGTCCATGTCTTCTGCCCTAAGTATCCGAAGTATAAGGATGAACAGAAGAACGTACACAGGTATCCTGTGTTTTTATCATTAAGATTTCTTGAGAAGATATTTAAAGTGCAGTTAGATGCGAATATTGTTCTTCCTGTATATTACAACAGGTATTCAGATATACTTTCAAAGATGGATATTATTCATACACACCATATGTTTGTTATGGGGAAGCTTGCAACGCACGCATCAAAAAAATACAACATACCTTTAACCTTTACAAACCACACTAATTTCAAGGAATTTGAAAAAGTATTTCCTTTAGGAGAGTCTGTTTTCAAAAGATTTATTGGAAATTACTTAAAAAAATTCACAAAAAAATGTGATGCAGTTATTTCTCCAGGAGAAATGATGAAATCCTTATTAATTGATTATGGAGTCTCAACAAAAATCATTACAATACCCAATGGTATTGAAATAGTTGATGTGAAGAAAAAAGACAGCAGCCTGTTCAATAAATTTAAACAGGAATATAAGCTTACAGGCAAGGATAAGCTGCTTCTCTATGTAGGAAGGCTTTCAAAAGAAAAAAACCTTGTTTTCCTGATTGAGTGTTTAGAAAATCTACTAAAAGAAAGAAAGGATATCTATTTGATGATAGTTGGAGATGGTGTAATCAAAAACCAATTAATGAATTTAGTGAAAAATAAAGGAATTAGTGAAAAGGTTATTTTTACAGGGTTTGTACATCCTGAAAAGGTCCTTGAGTTTTATGCAAAGTCATACATGTTTGTGACCACCTCATTATCTGAAGTATTTCCATTGACTCTTATTGAATCCCTGATTGCAGGCTCTCCAATAGTTGCAATAAATGCAACAGGAACAGGAGATATAGTTGAGAACAAGATAAATGGATTTCTGGCTAAGAATGATAAGGATGATTTTGCATCGAAAGTGGCATATCTTGTGAAGAATCCGAATATCAGGGCAAAAATGTCTGAAAAGGCAATTAGTTCTGTAAAAAAATTCTCAATAGAAAACTCAGTAAATAATCACTTAAAACTTTACAGTTCATTAATTACAAAATAATAAATATCTGTCTGTTTTTCTTATGTTTATGAAATCAGAACTATCTGCTCTGGACATGCACTATCTTATCAGGGAACTCAATGTTTTAATAGACGGAAAAATAGACAAGATTTTTTTAGATAAAAATACGCTTCTCCTGCAGTTCCATATTCCTAACCAGGGAAAAAAATTATTGAAAATAATCCTGCCTGAATTTATTTTTTTTACAGAACACAAAGGAGAAGTTCCTTATCCGAATAAACTGTGCATGACATTAAGGAAATTTCTTAATAATGCCAGGCTGAGAAAGATAGAGCAAAAAGGTTTTGAAAGGATTATTGACTTTGTTTTTGAAAGAAAAGAAGGGGTTTTCTCTTTAATAATTGAGCTCTTCAGTACAGGGAACATTATCCTCACTAAACAGGATTATACAATCATTGTTGCGCAGAAGTATAAAAAATTTTCACAGAGAGTAATCAGAGGCGGTGTAAAGTATGATTATCCTAAAAAAGAGATTAATGTTTTAAATCTGTATTTAGATGAGATTAAGAAAACAATAAAAAATTCAGATAAAGAATCAATTGTAAAAACACTTGCGATTGACCTTGGTTTGGGAGGAGTATATGCAGAAGAAATTTGCCTGCTTGCAGGAATTGATAAAAATAAAAAAACAGTTTCAGATAAAGAAACTGAATTATTATATAAACAAATCAAAATAATATTAAGCAAAAAGATAAAGCCGGTTTTATATACTGAAGTTGATGTTACTCCTTTTGAGCTTGAAAAATACAAAGATTCAGAGAAGAATTATTTCAAGAGTTTCAGCGAGGCCCTTGATTTCTATCTGACTAAGAAAATTGATGCCACCAAAAAAGAAAAATCAAAAGCAGAAACTAAAAAAGAATCAATAATCAAGATTATAAAAAAACAGGAGCAGGATATTGAAAAATTAGAAGAGAATGTTTTGGAAAACCAGGAGAAAGGTGAATTGATTTATAATAATTACCAATTAATAGATGAAATCCTGGCTACATTGAAAAAAGCCCGTGAGAAATATTCCTGGAAAGAAATAAAGGCAAAACTGAAAAATCATAAAACAATAAAAGAGATTAATGAGAAAGAGAAGAAGGTTGTTATAGAAATCTAAACATCGACACCAAACAAGGTTCTTATGAGCCAGCCTATAGCAAAGCTTATTGCTGAAACTGAAACAGTTATGGCTGCCATTTCTATGAATCTGTGCCAGAATTTCAGGCCTTTTGCTACCGAGATATAATAAGTATAGCCCAGAACAATGAATATAGCAGTAATTAACATTGTTGCCAATGAAACATATATATTCTTTAAAAAAAGATAAGGCAGGACCAAAATTAAAACAGTGATTATATATGCGCTTCCTGTGTAAAAAGCAGACTTTAGAGGATTCTTGGAGCTGAGTGACTCTTCTTTTGATGACAGGTAATCAGATGCTGCCATTGAAAGGCTGGCTGCAATGCCCATGATAAAACCTGTAATTGCAATAATATTGCTGTTCTGGATTGCAAAAGTAAGGCCTGCCAAAGTGCCGGTTAACTCAACAAGCGCATCATTTAATCCTAGGACAATTGAACCTGCATATTCAACTCTTTCTTCTTTTATCATGTCCAGGACATATTTTTCATGTGTCTGTTCATCTTTTATGACCTTTGCAACACCTGAAACGTTTTTACTCAGTTTTTTATAAACACCTTGTGCTAATGATTCTCCGGCTTCCATTAGCTTCAGTCCGAAGGACAGGCCGAATATCCTTGAAATCAATACATACCAATAGACTTTCAGCATATCCTGGCTTACTTCTTTTTTTGAAATCGTCTTCCAGAATTTATAGTGCTTTAATTCATCTTTGGCTATTTTCTGCAGGACTTTCCTGTTATTGCCTTTTGTTTTTTTAGCCAGTTTTAAATAAATCAAATACTCTGTTATCTCGTTTTTTTGTGAAGAAATAATCTTTTGATATGTTTTCTTATCCACCTGTAAAAAGAATATGTTTCTGATTTATAAACATTTATTGAAATCCCATCTGACAAATTGGAACTAAACCTCTTTTAATTTTGACATTTAAATCCCTTGTCAACAAAATCAACAATTAAATTATGATTTTCTTTTATAATTGCACTGGACATTCTCACACAAGATATTTAAAACAAAATCATTTAGATTGTTTTAGTGTTGAATAAATTGTGATTTTAATGATATCCAAAAATTTAGCCCGATGTTTAGCAAAAATTTGTGGTGATGGAAACATAGGTGAGAGATATATAAGGTACAATAATACTTGTAATGTTTTGTTAGAAGAGTTCAAAACCGATATGATCTCTCTTTTTGGTAATCTCCATTTCACAGAGGGACAAGTAAATTCAGGAACAGCTTATGTAATTTTATCAAATAAAAAGATCACACAATATTTTAAAAAATTTCATCCAACTTTCAAGAGTTTTGATATTTATGTTCCTTCTCAAATAATGAATTCTAAAATAAGTATTAAAAAAGAATTTTTAAGAGCATATTATGATGATGAAGGATGTGTGGGATTAAGATTGTATAATAATACTCTTGAGTGGAAAAGGAATATTACCCTTTCATCAAATTCTTTTAGAATTTTAGAGGAAATTAAGAAAATTTTTTTTGAGGATTTTAATATATGCTCAAATAAAATAATTAGGAATAATTGTAATAGTATTTATGATTTATCTTATGTTTTATCTATAACTGGAAAAGAGAATATAATTAAATTTAAGAAAAATATTGGATTTAAACATCCGAAAAAATTAAGATGGTTAGATTTAATGATTAAATCTTATGGTGCTACATCAAAAAAGAATATTTCTTTGTTTATGAAGATAAAAAAAGAAATTTGTTCCCATTAAAAAAAGGGCGGACAGCGAATCCGATTTCCCGTAATGAATACAGTACACTCGGAAACGTCGGCTGGTTTAACTTTTGCACATGAATAATGGAAATTATTCATTCTGTGTTCGGGATGGGAACAGGTGGAACCCAGCCACTATGACCGTCCAGAGCATTGGAAATATGACTGATTTATAAATATTTCTTAATTTTTTCACTTATTTGTAAGATATCCTCTTTTTTATGGACATGCAGCTCCTTATTTGCACTGAGATGCCCTTCTAATAACCCTTTTTTAGCTAAAACCGGAAAAATATTTTCTTCTAGGCTTGCACCGTTATATTCCATTAATTCAGGCTGTGCAACAAATATGCTTGAAAACCCGAGATAAATATCAGAAGCTACAGGTTTTTGCTCAAACTCTAAAATTCTAGAACCTTCGATCTTGACAACGCCTTTTTTGTTTGGAGTCGGGGTGGTTGTCAGCATTAATGTTGCAATTCCTTTTTTTCTGATGTGAGTATTCCATAATTCCTCTATATTCACTTCGTTGAAAATAATATCACCATATACAACCAGAAAACTTGATTTTATTCTTCCTCTTAATAATTTAAGGGAGTCAGCAGTCCCGTTGGACTTCTGCTCTTCAACATATTCGATAGTTACGCCAAACTTTGAGCCGTTTTGTATGACTTTAAATATATCTGTAATTAATTCATGTCTTGCAATTATATAAATTGTCTTAAAACCGTCCTCCCTTAATTTCTTTATTGCAAATTCAATCAGATGTAAATTGTTTATTTTTGCAGTAATTCTATATTCATTTTGGGATATCTTTAGTGCTTCTTCAGGACCTCCGGAGAGTATTACTGCAATTTTATTTTCACCAAGGGCATTATTTACTAATAATTCAATTGCCTGTGATCTGTTCCTTATGTAAATATTGTCTATAATGCTGTCTATCTCGCCCAATATCTTCTCATTAATTGTAATTGAGATCTTTTTTTTCATCTATTTTCTGGAAAAAAATACTTATATATAAATATATAGGATAAAGTAGGATAAAGGTAAGATATTTAAATAAGATATTTTTTCAACCTATTAAATTTATGAGGTGAAATCATGAAAATAAGCGTTATAGGTCTTGGTTATGTAGGTATGTGCCAGGCAGTAGGTCTGGCTAAACTCGGATTGGATGTTATTGGTGTTGACATCAGCAAAGAAAGAATAGCTCAGATTAATAAGAAAATCCCACCGATATATGAGTTTGGATTAAAAGAGCTGTTAGATGAGCTTGTTCCCTCAAAATTTTCAGTTACAGCCAACATAAAAAAAGCAATCTCAGATTCAAAAATAGCATTTGTCTGTGTTGGGACGCCCTCAAAAAAAGAGGGAAGCATGTCCTTGGTTCAGCTTGAAGGTGTATGCAAGGATATTGGTCTGGCATTAAAAAAGAAAAAAGCCAGGTTCACCGTAGTTGTTAAATCAACAGTTGTGCCCGGCACATGCAGGGACGTAGTAATACCTTTACTTGAAAAATATTCCGGAAAAAAATTTCCAAAAGAGTTTGGTGTTGCAATGAATCCTGAATTTTTAAAAGAAGGCACTGCACTGGATGATTTTTTTAATCCAGATAGGATAGTTATAGGATCATCAGATAAGGAATCTTTAAAAGAGCTGGAACAGGTATACTCAAAATTCACCTGTCCTGTTCTCAAAACCAATTTTAAAGAGGCAGAGATGATTAAATACGCAAGCAATGCTTTCTTGGCTACAAAAATCTCATTTATCAATGAAATCGGCAATATATGCAAAAAACTTGATATGAACACAAATACTGTTGCAAAAGGAATCGGCTTAGATAAACGAATTGCCCCTTATTTTCTCAGGTCAGGTATTGGTTTCGGGGGCTCGTGTTTTCCAAAAGATGTCAATGCTCTTGTGTACAAGGCAACAGAAATGGGTTATCATCCGAGATTATTGAGGTCTGTACTTGATGTAAACAGGGACCAGCCATTAAAACTGCTTGCACTCCTGGATAAGCACGGCCCTTTAAAAGGGAAAAAAATAGGCATTCTCGGCCTGACATTTAAAGCAGGTACAGATGATATCAGGGAGAGCCCTTCATTGAGCACAATAAAAGAACTGTTGATGGAAGAAGCACAGCTTTATATCTATGACCCGAAGGCAATGGATAGGGTGAAGAAAATATTTCCCCATCTGAATTACCTTGCAACAGCCCAGGATGTTATTGATAATTCAGACATAGTCCTGATATTGACTGAATGGTCTGAATTTGTGAAATTAAATTACGGAAATAAGCTTGTCATTGACGGCAAGAATGTTTTCAATGGCCAGAAGCCAAAGAACTATGAAGGGATTTGTTGGTGATATAATTTTTTTCTTTTTCTTTGTTAAAAAAGGAATATTTAATAATTAGCAGGAACAGGAATAATAATATGAATGCAAATAGGTTTATCGGCTGCTGCGGTGCATACTGCAAAACCTGTAAAGTGTATACTGAAGGGCATTGTAAAGGCTGCAAATTAGGATTTGACACAGGAGAAAGAGACATAAATAAAGCCAAATGTAAGATTAAATTATGCTGTTTCAGGGACCATAAATTTGATACTTGTGCAGATTGTTCTCAACTAGAATCTTGTGATATAATGATTACTTGGTATGCCAGTAAAGGATATAAATATAAAAAATACAAAAAAGCAATTGAATTCATAAAGAAAAAAGGATATACTGGATTTCTGAAATTAGCTGACAAATGGAAAGGGGCTTATGGTAAGTTGGAGTAATTTTTAATGAAGTATGACGCAGAGGTCAGTTAAAACATTATTTAATATTTAAAACATAAACTAGAATAAAAGTTAGTATTGTGACAATAGATCCTATAATTCCAAGAATAGTATTTAATCTTCCTAATGATTCCCACAAGTTCCATTCTGTTTTTGGTTTTGGTGGATTGAGTGTAGTAAAGTTCACCAGAGGCTTTATTCCTGAGAAGAATATAATTGGTATTTGTGCAACTAAAACTATTAATGAAATATTACCTAAGAGATCGTTTTGAATAACTGTTGCAACTATTGAAAGAGGTAAACTGATTAAAAGTACACTAGTCACTAATTGCAATGATTCTAATTCTCTACCACTAAGTTTTACGAAAAAATCTAAAATTTTAATATAGAATTTGCCAAATATAAGCCCAAATCCACCACAGAAAACTCCAAATATTAATACACTAACAAGATTATACTCAGTATCTTTGTGTAGAAATAATAAGACTCTTAATCCTAAAGTAACTGCTGCTAAAATTATTATTATAACTCTCAACCTATTTTCAGGTGTTTTTGAATCCAAAAGATGATTCATATATTTAATCGAGTTACTAACAGATTTCCAAAAAACTTGCATTCCATCTTCTTCATTATTATATGATTTATTTTTTCTTTTTTTCATTTTATTATTTATGGACCTGGAACATATGTAAAATATGATATTAAACTACCTACTAAACTTACAATTAGACATAAGAAGAATAACATACAAAAGATTAAAAATTTATAGTAAGTATTCGCTTGTTTTTCATTCTTTGTATTATCACTCAGATATGAAAAAATAAAAAGAGCAAGTGCTAGTATATATAATAAAATAACTGTACCTGCAAGATTTCCATTTTGAATATCAGTAATTGCTTTTAATCTTTCTATTAGATTCCCCTCAATAAACAAAAAGGAAATTATTGCCAATAGGAAAGATAAAAATCCAAATATTAATTTACATATCTCTGCAAAAGAAAATTTTTTCGATTTAATTATTGGAAAGTATAAAGAAAATATCATTATAAAAAATAAAGTGACAATCGAATACATTCTTTGAAATAGAGAATGATTAATCATTAGAGCAAAATAAACATAAATAAAAAAAATTATGGAAAAAATAAGAAATCCATAATCTTTCAGTTCACACTTTTTCAAATTTAACAATTTTTTCATCTGTAAAACTCACATTTTTCATATGGTCTGTGTTACCATCAATAAACCCATCTACTTTAATTTTAACTGATTGATTAATGTAACTCTCCAATCCTGCACATACAACCCTAAAAAATATTCTTTCATAACCAAAAGGGACAATTTCTTCATGTACGCCATTACAAATTAAGTTATCATTTGTATCTCTAATTTCAACTTCTGCACCTACATGTGGACAGGCAACACATTGCATTCCCATAAAAATCTGTCCTCTTGAAAATCTCTCAACAGACATTTCTTTATTCTCAACTTTTAGCAAAACTGAAGTTGAACGAGTGCATCCACTCAATAAAAAAAATGTCAAACTTACAAACAGTATAAATTTTATGTAGTTTCTTAACAATTCACTCCCCCATGAATTAGTAAAATGCAACTTATAGAAAAATGTTTTGTTTTTACCTTGAACTTAGGATAAATAAAAAAGCTTTTTTATCCATTTTAGTTCCATAAATTTAAAGAAAAACTGTTTTTCACACATAATCAAAAATTATTTTTAGTTGAATTATACTTTGATTATCACCTCTTTAAACTTCCATTTCTTTTTAGAAAACTAAGCTTATTGTTCTATGCACAAAGAGATCCATAAGCCAATAATTTTTGTTGGACACAGTCCTTTGCGAAAAGATTGAGCTCCTTGATACTCTTCAGTGTTGCACAACAATAAGCCTAGAGAAAGTAAAATCAGTTTTTTTATAAATCTTATGTTTTTGTTAAGTAAATTATTATTTTTTCCATCAAATATTCATTTAGAAAATTTAACTTACAGGCTCAACAGACCCGAACAGGGAGATTAATCCGGGTTTTAATGCTGCTTCTTCAGTTATTTTATCATGTGTATAAGGGCAGATAATCCACTTGTCATTTATTACAGGATTGGAAAAAATTATTTTAAACAGGGGATTTAAAATAAATTTACTCCAGTTTTCAGCCAAAAATTTAACATTTGCTTTTTTATTCAGGCATACCACAATAATATTTCCCTTTCTTATTTTATCTAAATTAATATCAGCTAAATCCTGCTCTACAAAACAGCTCATCTTATAATCTTTGAATTCACATACAACAGACTTTTCTCTGACTTCTAAGTTAACCAGCTTTTTGCTGAGCAAATCCTTATTTTTTATATATAAAACAGCCCATTCCAGAAGGTTCATTCTGATGTTGTCTCTTTTATTTCAAAGTATTTGTAGATAATATGAGGTAAGGAGAAACTTATCATATAGGTAAAAACAACAATAAATAAATTGTGGCTTTTTGCAGCCGGAAAATAGACTGAGATTATATTGGAAAGTCTTAAAGTATAATAAACGGTGATTATTGATACTGCCGGAATGAAAATTCCTGCGATTATATAATGGTGGTATAGAAAATAATCTGTTTCCCTGATGAATATGTCTATAAGCAGTCCGAAGCAGGTGCCAAAGAAGAATATGCAGACAATAACTAGAATAGTCGGCATTGTGAGATATAAGGGGATTAATGCAAATGCAACAACAAGATTGATTACAATTGAGACCAGTAACGCAATCCAGCCAAGGTTCCTGTCAAGTTTCACCAGCATCGGATGTTTTTTTTCCTCGGCTTTAATAAAGGTCTCAATAGCATGGGAGATGTGTTTTTCATGCCATCCTTTTTTTTCTAATTTTTTCTTCAGAACATGATGTTTCATGGTTTCAGCCCGATGCTCTTTAAAATAATATCAAGCATAGTATCTTTTTTTTCAATTGACTCGACATATTTCTCTCCGAGGATATTGGCAGCTAATTTTTTAAATCCTATTGCGGCAGGGGTATTAGGGTGACTATACGTAACAGGTGTTTTTAAATACAGTGACTGCCTTACAGTATCATCATCAGGTATTAATGCTATTACTGTATTTTCCAGAATAAATTCAATATTCTCTTTTGCCATTTCAAAATCATCTTTTTTTACTTTATTAACTATAATCCCAAATATTTTTTTATTATGTTCTTCACACAGCTTTATTGTTTTCAATGCATCTGTTACAGAAGCCAGATCAGGTGTCGTAACTATTATAACTTCATCACAGGCTTTTATTGCAGATAAGGGTTCTTCTCCAAGACCTGCAGCACTGTCTACAATGACTATTTCAGCACTTCCAGTAAGCTCCTGGATATATTTTTCCAATAGATTGGGTTTAATCTTTTTTAGATTTTTTATAGAAATGCTTGCAGGAATGACTTTTAACCCGTTCCTGTGCTGATAAAGGGCTTCTTTGATATGTTTCTCACCCGAGAGAACATCATGCAGGCTTACAGGAACCTTTGTCGAACCAAGATAAATTCCAATATGGGGCGTTGATAAATTAGCGTCAACAAGGATGACTTCTCTGCCAAAACTGTTCAATGCAGTCGCGAGATTAATGGCAGTGGTTGTTCTGCCAACACCTCCTTTTCCAGAAGCGACTACAATGAATTTAGTCATTTTCATTAATTAGAATATGAATAAAATCAATAAATTTTTTTATTGAATGATACATCTCAGTTATATTATCAATATTTATTTCAATATTCTGCTCATCAACAACAGTACTCATTGTAACGTGTCTTCTATATTCGTTTTGTCTTTTAAAGTCAGTTCTCAGTAATTTCCTGAACAACAAGTATCTATCAATATTTTTGTGAATGATTTTCTGATTAAAAACCTCTTTTGCTTTCTGGGCTTTAAGCAGGGGGATTTCAGGCACAGATTCAATAAGGTTCTTTTTAACAGCATGTTTCAGCAATGAATCAACTGCAAATTCATATGAACTTACCATTCTTTGAATAATACTGAATAGAACATCGACAGTTCTTGTATATTTTAATGTCACATAAACCAGATGATCAATCCTCTTAAGTTCTTCTCTGGCTTTTTCTAAAGATTCTTTCATTTTTCTCTATAACCAAACATATTTCATGTATAAATAACTTTGCTTTTTCTAAATTTTTTTTCAGTTCATTGAAAGAAAGCGTTTTCAATTTATAATCATCTGCGCAGATAACAAATTTATCCTTTCTTGAAAATGTTACTGGTGATTTTTTATTTTCATAAACAAGCTCCTTTACATTTGAGATAAATCTTAAATATTCCCTGTTTATATCATATCTTGGAACACATTTCATCTTGAACATATTGAACTTGGACTCAAAATTACTGTGGAATGGAGGAATTCTCTTGTATAGCCTGTCAAAATATAATAATGAGCCGATTGCATTACTTAACCCGAGAAAAATATTTTCAATTGAAGCCAGTAATAATCTTGGATCCTGTAAAAGGGGGTAAGTCATTGTCAGCATATGGTCAGCAATAGAAATACATTTTAGTGCTTTTTCTCTTGCCTCTTCATATCTTTCCATTATAATACTTAAGTATATTTTTTTTATATTTAAACCTTATTTATTATTCAGAGAAATAATTGCCTCTGCAAGATCCCCTTTACTATTTTTTAATGCTTCTAAAGCTTCCGGCTTTGTGCATTTTGTTTGAGTCATTACTGTTTTAATGTCCTCTTCAGGAATAACCTGCTCTTCTTCTTTTAGAGGCCTGTGTTCTTCTTCCCCTGAAACCTGATAGGTCCAGGTTCCCATCATATTGACTTTGGAGACACTTGGGTTCCTTATAATGATATCTTCTTTCCTGGTTCTGATAATCACAGCAAGGGCATCAATCTCATTCTGCTGGATACCTAATTTTTTCATGGCTTTAGCCATTTGTTTAGGATTCATTCCGGGGAACATTTTTATAATATGTTAAGAATATTAAGTCCGTATATATGTAGCAATCCGATAAGCAAGATTACAATAATGGTTATTATGATAATATGACCCGGCTGGAACTCTATCTTTGATTTATAATCTTCAAAATAACGGGTGATTCCTGCTCCTGAGGAAGGCATTGATATCCTGTTTGAGCGAGCCATATATCTTAGAAAACAAGAATTATTTAAAAAAGTTATTATTATGCTTTTTTTAATAATAAATAAAGAAAAAAATTTATATAAGACTTATCAATTAAGAGAATATTATCATGAAAAAGAGAGTATTAATATTGTTGGCGTTGTTTTCTGTTTTGTTGTTTAGCTGTTCAAAAAGCTTTGATCCAATTAAATTTGCAAAAGCCAATTCACAGGTCAAGGAATTTCTAAAAGAATACCCGAATGCCGAGATGAAATTGATTTTATTGACTGAAGAACAGGTTAATGATTCAATTGAAGAGATAAGAGAGGGATGCGGTGAGCAGATGCTTGTTTCTAGTTATTATAAGATTACAATAGATGATCCAGACTCAAACCTGAATCTTGTCATGTACATAGATAGTGAAAGTAATACATTGAATTGTATATATAGAAAAACCGTTAGAACCTGTGAAGATGAATGCACAGACGATACCTGTGAAGGGTATAATTATATTGAATGTATAGCTTCTGCAGAAGGATGTAAAGTAAAAGAAGATAAAGGCCCAACTATGGGAAAATGCAGTGTTGAATGCATTAATGATGATGATTGCGAAGGAGATGACAGATGTATTGATTATAATTGTCTTTTCTTGGATTGTGAAGATGAATGCACAGAAGACACCTGCAGTGGATATAATTATATATCCTGCTTAAGAGGCCCGTCCATGTGCAAAGAAAAAAAGGATGAAGGCCCAACTATAGGGAAATGTGATGTTGAATGTGAAGAAGAAGATGATTGCGATTCAGACGAAAGGTGCAACAGCAAATATAAATGTACTGAAGATATTTGTGAAGATGAATGCACAGGAGATGCTTGTGATGACTATAACTATATCGAATGCATTTTAGAAGATGACGGGTGCAAACATAAGGTAAATA
This sequence comes from Candidatus Woesearchaeota archaeon, assembly GCA_016935095.1. Lineage (GTDB taxonomy): Archaea > Nanobdellota > Nanobdellia > Woesearchaeales > GW2011-AR15 > WJJD01. Next base: position 68,557 of record JAFGRO010000003.1, on the reverse strand, counting down.
AAGGCATAATACTTGGAAAATGCAATGTTGAATGCTTTGAAAACGGCCATTGCAGTGAAGATGAAGCCTGTTCTGATTATGAATGCACTTGCGACTATGATGCGCTTGAATTACCAGACGGCTATTCAGATGAGAATAATGTGATTGACTTTGATTTTATTGATGATAAACCTCCAGATCAGGTAGGAGACAACGGGGGAGATGAATTCGAAATTGCTGTATTGATTGAAAACAACGGAGAAGCTGAAATAGAAGAGGGATATTTGGAAATAATTGGCATTAATGCTACAGAATTTGATATTAGTCCGGGTGATTTAACAGAAGATTTTTCATCAGTTGATCCCGGAGATGAAGAAGAGATTGAAATTGATGACCTTAATTACCAGGAAGATTTAACTGACAACATAGAAGTGGGTATAACTGCTAATCTTTGCTTTGGATATAAAACAAAATCAATAATACGATTATGTGTTAATAAGCATGACTGCAAAACATGCAATGTTGACCAGGAAAATGAATATCATAATTCAGGTGCGCCAATCCACATTACAGATGTTGAACAACAGCTAGAGGATGATGATACAATTGAACTGAGTTTCAGGATTGAAAATGTTGATTCCGACGAAGGCGCTTTTTTTGCAAGAAATACAGACTGCAATGATACCTCTTCTAATGAAGACCGCTATAAAGTATGGATAGATATAGACAGTGATATGGATATTGGCATCGAGTGTTCTGACATAGAGGATGATGATGATACTGGTTTAGTATATATAAGCAATGGGGAATCTGAAAAAATAGACTGTGAAATAGATATAAGTGATGTTGATGATGTTTTAGAGGACTGGCTCTATATAAAAATGGAATACATGTATTTAAAAGACATTGACATAGAAGTCGATATTATGGATGAGGATTGATAAAATTTCTTTTTCTTTTCTTTTTGATTTATCTCTGGATTTAGAAAGATATTTATTTAGAAATTCAAGAATATAATACATGAATATGGTTTTGCAGGGTTTATTATTTGGTATTGCACTTAATGCACCTATGGGACCAACAAATGTTGAATTAATTAGAAGAGGTTTCAAAGAAGGATGGAAAGCCTCGGCTTTGTTTGTATTAGGAAATATGACTGTGTTTTCAATATATTTTGCACTTATTATTTTTGGATTATCTTATGTTTCTAAATCCAAAGTTATCAATGCAGTATTATTAGCTTTTGGAGTTATTGTATTATTTTATTTAGCCTATGATGCATTTTTAGATTTTAAAAAAAAGAAGGACTTTATAATCTCAAAAAAAAAGAAAGGTAAAAATCATTATATCGATGCTTTGTTGATATCATTTTCAAATCCGTCTTTACCTTTAGTATTAATGGGACTTATTGGAGCAGATGCAACTGCAAATACAGCTTCTTTAAGCAATAATTTATTATTAATTTCTGGAATGTTTTTAGGATTTTTTGTTTTTTTTGTTTTCTTTATTTTACTAATACAATTAGGTAAAAAATATATTCATAGAAGATATTTGAAATATATCTCCCTAGGAGCCAGCTTAATGTTAGGATATTTCGGATTAAAATTTGGATATAGCTTATTTTTATTATTCTAATTCCAAGGATTATTGTGTTGAATATAATGAGTTCAACGCTCTTTTAATGTGTTCAGTGGTTTTTGACAAAACTTATTAAATATGAACCTCTAACCTATTTTTATGGATATTAATTATAAGTCAAATATATGGAAGATGTATCTTGCTAATTTTTTTGCAAGCCTGCATTTTATTGGCGGTGTATTAGTTCCTTTTTTTACTGATTGGGGTAAACTGACTTTAACTCAGGTAATGATACTACAAGCTTGGTTTATGTTGTGTATTGTAATAATGGAAGTTCCTTCAGGTGCAATTGCTGATTTTATTGGAAGAAAAAAAACACTTGCTATTGCTTTAATCATTAATATTATTGGAATTTTTATATATACTAGCAGACCTTATTTTTTTATATTCATGATAGGTGAATTTTGCTGGGCTAGTGCAGGAGCACTTTTTTCCGGAGCTCATGAGGCATTTATTTATGATACATTAAAAATAATAAAAAAAACAAAAGATTCAAAAAAAGTATTTGCACGATTTGAAAGCAGTAAATTAATTGGAATGATAGTCTCAGCTCCTGTTGGAAGCATTATTGCTTCTATATATGGTTTAAGAGCAACAATGTTTTTTATTATTTATCCTTTGTTTATTACTTTTATTATTGTACTATCATTAAAAGAGCCAGTACTATATAAAAAATCTAAAAATTATTTTAAAATACTTAAAAAAGGAGTTAGATCCTTTTATAAAAATAAAACACTAAATATACTTGCTTTTGATATGGTTTCTATTGCCTCAATTAGTTATTTTATAATTTGGCTTTATCAGCCGGTTCTTAAACAGTTGAATATAAATATCTCGTATTTTGGTGTGGTTCATGCATTATTGGCATTAGCCCAGGTTATTGTAATTAACAGTTATTCTTTTTTTGAAAGAATACTCAGTAAGAAAAAGACAATTTTTCTGACAGCATTTTTAACAGGGGCAATGTTTATTATAAGTGGTCTCTCTAAAACAGGGTTATTAGCTATACCTGCAATTATTCTTGTAGCAGGCTTCGGATTATCCAGAAGGCCCTTGTTTATAAGCTATATGAACAAATTTATCCCCTCTTCAGAAAGAGCAACAATATTATCTGCTGTTTCTATGGTAAGAAGATTAGTTCTAGTCATTGTAAATCCTATTGTTGGATTATTAGCAGATTGGTCTTTGAATTTTACTTTGATAATCTTAGGGTGTGCAGCAATCCTTTTTTCTTTAATTTCAAGAGTAGAAGAAGAGCATTTGATAGATTGAAAAACTATTTATAATTTTGTGTATTATAACCAAAATTTAATGAAAAAGAAAATTAAAAATAAAAACCTAAACCTTATACACTATATCATGCTGCCTTACTGGCTGCGCAACTTTCATGCCTAACTCTTTTCCTATATCTGCTTTGTCTATGTTCGCATGATCAACCTGCATTGAATCAACACCCTGTTCAAAATCAGTTGTTGCACCTTTAATCCTTATCTTGTCACCTACTGAAAGGCTGCCTTTTGTAAGCTTAACTACAGCGACATTAATCTTATTAAAGAAATGCGTTATTTCTCCTATTTCCTCGCCTAAATCTTCCTGAGCTTGTTTTTCTTCCATAAAATCACCCCACACAAAGAAAATATGTTTTCATATTTAAATTTTTTTTATTCTCCGATTAACCTGATTACAAGCATGAAGACGATTCCAATGGTAAATAACATAAAATGTATCATGGATTTTGACAGTTTTTGTTCTTTATGTAATTCTGGAATAAGGTCTGACATTGCAATGTAAATAAAACCGCCTGCGGCAAACGGAAGCAGAAAAGTTGAGAAATTTTCCATTGTTGATGAAAAAAAATAACCGAACACAGCCCCGAAAATTGCTGTAACTGCAGAAATAAAATTAAATAAAAGTGCTTTTGATTTTGAAAACCCGCCGTGAAGCAGGACAGCAAAATCTCCTATCTCCTGTGGAAGCTCATGTGCCATTATCATTAATGTTGTAATCATGCCCAGATTTATATTCAGTTTGAAAGTAGTGGCAATAACAATACCATCAATGAAATTATGTATTCCATCGCCAATTAGATTCATATAAGTAAAAGTGTGGACATCACAGACGCCTTCATGGCAATGATGCCAGAACAAAATCCTCTCCAGAATAAAAAAAACCATGATTCCCGAAATAACAAAAAGAAAGATATACGTACAGTCGCATTCCTCAATTATTTCAGGGATTAAATGAAGAAAAGCCCCACCGATAAGGGCGCCGGCAGAAAAGCCAACCAATGATAAAATAATTTTATCCATGATTTTCTTTTTTATGGCTATGAAAATAATTCCTATAAGAGATAATAAACTAACTATAAATGTGCTCAGTATTGATAATAAAAGTGCATACTCGATTTATATCACCTGTTTCTAACAATAAATCAATATATTAAAATATTTCTTTTTTTATTTCCTCAGCAATATTCCTGAACAATATTTCTAACTTTGGATTATAAACCACTATCGGGACCATATTTACCAATGCATATAAGAATGATTTATCATAGGGAATTTTTGCTAAAATCTTCAAATTGTTTTTTTTGCTAAAATCTTCAATCTTTTTTGTGTAATCTGGATTTAAATCAAATTTATTAATAATAATTCCTGAATTGATATTAAAATGAGTTACCATCTGCAGAGCTCTTTTCAGGTCTGAAAAACCAGAGGGTGTAGGTTCTGTTACTGCGATTACATAATCATTTGCAACAACAGATGCGATCACAGGACAGCCGATGCCTGCGGCAGCATCATTTAATATAAATTCAGAATCTTTTCCGATTTCTGCAGCAAGCTTTCTTACTTCAAAGACAACTTTGCCTGAGCCTGATTCACCTATTCCAAGTTGCCCTGAAACAACATTAAACCCATACTTTGTTTTTCCATATCCTATTTTCGCATTATCAACACTAGTTAGTTTTATTGCCCTGGAAGGGCATACCAATTCACATACACCGCATCCCTCGCATCCGAATTCTTTTAATACAGGCTTATCTTCTTTCCATTCTATTGCATTAAAATAGCAATTTTCAAAACATTTTTTGCATGAGATGCATTTGCTTAAATCAAATTCAGCTTTCTGGTTTGTGGCAAGTTTTTCCCATTTTTCAAAATCCTTTTCTTTTAAGCCAAGCACAAGTGCAAGATTTGATGCATCTACATCGCAGTCAACACAGGTAATCTTATAATTTTTTGATAATATAACACCAAGAGAAGCAGTAATGCTGCTCTTACCTACACCGCCTTTTCCTGAAAGAATTGTAATCTTTTTCATCTATAAACCTCTTTAATATCTTTTGTGATCATTTTTTTGACTTCATTATTAAATCCAGAGTAAGCATGATTATTTATAAACGTAATAGGAAGATATCCAAAATTATCAGAGACACCAAGGCTTTTTTCATGATTGCTCATGAATTCATATATTAGATTGTGTGTTCCTTCTTCAGTTGTTAAATATTCTTCTACAACCAGCTTTATGTATTCTTTTTTTATATCTTCTAGAAATTCCAGCTGCTCAATGCACATAGGACCCTTGCCGTTATGGAACATAACAAGTTTTTGAGTTTTTTCCTCTTGAGGCATTTCTTCTATTGTATTATCTTCAATATCTATTTCAGCAATATTTTCTTTTTGCTCTTGTTCTATTGTATTATCTTCACAAACATATATGCTCTTTTCTGGAGTTGTAGTTTCAATATTATTAACTAAAAGATCAGTTTTCATTAAAGTTTCCTTTTTATTACAACCAATGACCAATAATAAAAATATTAACAGGAAATAATATTTAATTAATTTCAATTATATCACCTGTTTTAACTTCAGAAAATTGTTTTGGAAACCGTTCTTGAAGCTCTTTAATGTTTTGAGTACAATGACAGGCTGCAATCAATTTAATGTTTTTAATTAAAGAATAATCAGAGAACCCATGTAAACCACCTATAATCCCATAAATTTCTCCAAAATGCCTTGCTTTTTCTAATATTGTTCTTACACCAGGATGCGCACATCCGCAAATGACAATATTCCCTTTTGATGTTTTTGATATTAAAGATTGTTCTTTAATTCCAGTTCCAAGTTCGCCTGTTGTAAATATGTCTTTTGAAATCTCTTTTTTTTTATCAATTAGAACTAAATCAGCTCGTTTTGATATTTCACTTTTTTTTGCTTTTGAAAAGCTTTTTAAGGCATATACTTTAACTTTATCAAGATAATTCAGAAGATCAAACAAACCTCCGATATGATCCCAATGCTCATGTGAAAGAACAATCTTTTTTATTTTTCTTAAATTTATATTTAATTTTTTCATATTAAAAAACAGATCTGAAAAACTGCAGCCTGTATCAAAAAGCATACTTTCATTTACAAGGCATGAAAAACCCCATCCTGATTTAAATCCGGGATTGGATTCATTATTGAATGTTATCGTGACTTTCATTTTTATAATTCAAATGTATCCAAAGTTTTTAATCTTATTCCGCCAATCTTACTAAATTCAGAAAATGCATATTCATCCAAACAATGCAGTGGAAATAATTTTTCAATATTTTGTTTTTTAAAAAAGTCAATTGTTTTGTCTGTCTGCTCTTTGTTAAAAAGATGAAACCCGCCAATAACAGAATAAACTTTTTCTTCATTACAAACCTTTTTTGCATAATTAACAATATTGCAGATTCCAGAATGAGAGCAGCCTGAAATAATTATCACTCCTTTATTGTGTTTAATAGCAACAGCAGAATCATCAATAACAAAATCCTCTTTTTTATTTTCTAAATATCCAACTGCTTGTTTACCTTCAAATTCAAGTTTTCTTGGGATTTGTCCTAAAAATACGATTTTTTTATTTATCCAATATGGTTCTTTGGATAGAATTAGGTTTGTTCTTTTTCTTAATTCCTCTGCTGAAAGAGGACTGCCTATCTCTCCTTCGCCTTCATAATACTTCTTTTCCAAGCACAAGGGATGGCAAATCAGATTCTTAATTTCAGAAAAATCAATATACTTTAACCCTTCAGTATGGTCAATATGCCCATGACTTATCACTAAAAAATCAATGTTTTTTAAATCAATGTTTCCTTGTTTTGCATTTTTAAGTATTTCATCTTTAAAGGATACATCAAATAAAATCCTTAAAGGTTTTATTTCAATTAAAAAGCTTACTCCAGACAAATCATTGTCAAATTTCTGGAGTTCTTTGTGCAATATTGTGATTTTTACCATTTTATTTAAAACCTGTCATCAGATTTGTGATCCTTTGTAATTTTATTATTAATCCATCCTTCTTTTGCATTGTTTTTTATATCAAATTTTTTTATATAGGGTTTTATATCTAATAATGGTGTTTTGTCAACTATATCAACCCCTTTGATATGCAAAATATTTTTTTCAATCTTCTCAAGTTCAACAACTGAAATTCCTATGTTGTTTGGTCTATTTGGAGCTCTTGTAGAAAAAAGTCCTCTCTGAATTTCATCAAGATAGGGTCTTACTAAAAGTTCATAGTTTTCTGATTTATGAAAATAATAGATTAAATAAATATGAGAAAACCTGTCAAGATCCTTTAATCCAGATTCATATTCAGGGAAAACCTCAACTTTACCCGCTGATTTGGAAAAACTTGGCTGGATAGGAACATTTCCTTTTTGTTTAAATTCTGAATGAATTATTCCTATAGGTTTTAATTTAATTATATCCATTTTTTATAATCTCTGTAATTTTTTTGATTGATTCATCTTCAATTGGTACACCTTTTGAATACTGTTCCATTATCTCTTTTTTATAGGGAATTCTTGCAAAAATTTTCTTATTGTATTTTTTAAGCATTTTGGTTATTATGTGCTCGTTTTCTTTTTCATACCTGTTTAATATAACTTCAAAAGGCTTTTTTAATTTTAAGCACAACTTGATGATTAGTTCTACATCATGCATGCCAAGTGGGCTTGGTTCTGTAATTGCAAGAACATTATTACAATAGTCTAATGAAGAAATCACATCACAGTGTGTTCCTGCCGCAGTATCCAGAATAATAAAATCATAATTCTTTTTTATTTTTTCAATTAATTCTTTTATTTCATCTACAATGAACTCTGAAACAGGTTCTCTTATTTTCAGTTCTCCTGAAATAAAATCAACTCTGTAATTCTTTCCGGAATAAATTTTTCCAATTTCTTTTTTATCCCATGAAATTGCTTTAACAGGACACGTTATAAAACAAGCTCCACACCCATTGCATTGTTCCGGAATAAAAATAGGTTCTTTATCTTTAATTGAAACAATAGCTTTTGTTTTACAAACAGTCCCGCAAATTCCGCATTTGCTGCATTTGCTTAAATCAAATTCAGGAATCCTTTGTTCTATTTTTTTAATTTCTTTTTTTTTTATACTCAAAATCAGGTGGTCATTAGGGCATTCTACATCCATGTCCGCTAATAATATTTTTTTAGTTTTTGCAAGTTCAACTGCCAGAGCTGTTGCAACTGTTGATTTACCTGTACCGCCTTTGCCGCCTGTTACGCCGATTATCATTTTTTATACAGTTCCTTTCTATGTGCTTCTAATGTATTTATTTTTTTGCTGGCATATTCTGCAGCAGTTTGTAGTTTAATCTTTTTTTTCTCTGCAGCATTAAAAACTTCTGATAGATGCTCTTTCCATTTCAGGTCTCTAAGAAAATGGTGGTCTATTATTATGGAATCTAATGGACACTTATTAATAATCTTAATCATGTTTCTGATAGATGAATTCAGACTTTCATAAGAATACCTGTAACCCAGCATATAAGAAAGCGGCCCGTCTAATATTAATAGATTCGGCTTATTTTTTAAAATAAAATCTGTCTGGTTGTCCAGTGCAGGGCCTTCTACATCTGAGCTGTGTATGAGTTTATAACCATCATCTATTAAAACTTCTGTAACATAACCAAGTTTTGAATTTGTTCCGTGTTCTACAGCAGGGGAAAATTCAATCTTTGTTTTGCCAAATTTAAATTTGTTTTTGTCAGCATATTCTATTTTTTTTGCTAATCCTTTTATTTTGTTCAGAAAATACTTTGCTCTTTTTTTCTGGCTAAGGTTTATCTTCTCAGTAGGATGTTTGATCAAAACTGTTTTATTTTTGTACATCTCAAGACACTCCTCAGGATTATGGTGGTCATAATGATAATGAGTGATTATTAAAATATCTGATATTTTTGCATATTTTACTATTGTTTTCCAATGCTTTTCTAATTTCTGTAATTCTTTTTTATGAGGAGGCAGATTATACCTTTTTGGGCCGAGAGCCACGCTCGGGCCAATTATTATTTTGGCGTCTTTTGTTTCTACAAAAGTGCACATTGATCTTGTGCCAAGACTGTCAAATGCCAAAGGTATTATTTTCATTTTATATATCTATAAATTTTTATCAAGCCATTCTTTGACTTCATCTTCTGGAATAAAACCAATGAACTCATCTGCAACTTTTCCGTTTTTGAACATCTTTACACAGGGAATACTCATTATTTTATATTGTCGGGCTTTTTCTTTATATTCATTGACATCAATTTTTGCCAGGATAAACTTCCTCTCATATTTCTTTGCCAATTTTTCTAAACTTGGGCTTAAAATTCTGCATGGCATGCACCACGGAGCCCAGAAATCCACTACTACAGGGATTTCTTTGGACCTTTCAACTACTTCTTTTTCAAAATTATTGTCATTTACTTCTCTTTCATTTTTCATTTTTTTAACCTCTGCTTTTTGCAAAATAATAAATTCTGTTATTTTGCCTGCGTTTTTCAATTATATTTCCCTTGATTAATTCATCAAGCAATAAAGAGATATTAACTTTACCAAACCTTGTAGATATTTCCTCTTCAGTACATGGTCTTCTTTCTAATAATGTAATAATTTCTCTTTCCAATTCATCTGGCCTGGGTTTTCTCCTTATTAACAATGGTTCACTTTTTTTATAATAAATAACTTCAATTCCTGTTTCATAATTAATTTTATGTGCTATTTCTTTGAGCCTTTGTTCCTTTATTGAGATTATTCCTCTTAAGTCAGTTGGTCTGTAAGCGGTTCCAAGAAATACAGTGGTTGGTTTTACATCATTAATCTGTTTGTAAATTTTAATTAATTGTTTAATTGTTTTATCATCAGCATTTGTTAAGTTTTTATAGGTAAATAATAATGTTTGAATCGCAACTTTTGTCTTAAGTTTTGTAATGCTTTTAATAATATCCTTGAGCATTATTCCTGGAGAAGGTTGGTTTATTGCTTCAAATAATTCCTGAGAAGGAGCATCAATCTTAGCAATAACAAAATCACATTGATTCAGTCCTTGTCTTACCGAATCATTTTTTATAAAAGAGGCATTTGTCAGCACTGCTACCGGAATCTTGGTCATTTTTTTAATTCTTTTTGCAACATAGCCTAAATTCAGATTAAATGTGGGCTCGCCTTGTCCTGAAAAGGTTATGTAATCTGGTTTTGTTGCTTTAATTCTGTTTTTCAATATTTGTAACTCTTTTTCACTGACAGGATATTGCTCAGGTTTGTTTGTTTTTAGCCCTGTATCTCCTAATTGGCAGTACACGCAGTCAAATGAGCAGATTTTGCAGTAACTTTTCGGGGCTTCAACTATGTCTGCTCCTAATGAATTTCCTAATCTCCAAGATGGTACTGGTCCGTAAATCTTCATTTTTTACCTTTGATTATAATGTCTCCTTTATTAACACCAAGATCACGTGCAATTACAGAGCATTTAGTTATTAATAAAAAATAAATATTAGCCTTAATCTCACTTAAGGATTCATAATTAGCTTGTCCTTTACTTATTGCTAAGTCAACTTTTTTAATGAATTTAACAAGGTCATCTTCTATAGAAGATATATTCGGGAATCCACCTCTAATTTCTCTTATTTCAAAATTCTCTATTTTATCAATCCCAATAAATTCTGCATCACTTTTTGTTGCGTCATTGACAATTGGTCTGTCTCTTACAAAAAAATATATTTTACATTTGTTTAGTTTTCTAATCTCATTTACAAGAAGTCTATCAAAAACAATTTCTCCGGAATTATCAGCTAAATATGCTATTGAATTAGCATTAATAATTTCTATCTTTAATTTTTTATAATCATTTATTGCAAAATCTGACTTAATAACTTCCTCTACTGTTTTTTTTAGGTTGTAGTCTGAATTAGCTACAAAGTCCATTATATTACCTGCAATTGCTACTTTAATTGTTGAAAGTAATTTGTCATCTGTTTTTTTTATAATGTTTTTAATCTCTGGCAACAGACTAATTGCATGGTTGTTATCTTTTATTTTAATTTCTTTGTAAAGATCATTATTTCCTGTTATTTCTGAAATGACTTTATAAACAAATATTGCAAATTCAGGAGGTTTTTTGTTTAAATCAACAGTTGACAATTTAATCATTAGTTCTTTTATAACCTTTTGCTTAGTAAAATCATCCAGATGATTCAAATTCATTACATTTATAGCCTGGTTTAAAAAACAAGGCAGACATTCTAGATAGGTCTTCATTTTAATTATCCTCTTTTTGATAGAATTATAACAATTGCAACAAGTATCCCGGCAGCCAGTGCAAGCAGGTTATATTTTTTGCTCTCTTTTTCAGCTTCTGGCAACAAATGTGTTGTGCCAATATATATCAATGCTCCAGCTGAAAGTGAGAGAAACTTTCCAAGAAGGCCGGTATCTAAATTGGATATAAACGGATAGGATAATAACATTCCAAGTGGTGTTGTTACAGCTGCTGCAGAAAAAGAATATATTAATGATTTTTTCCTGTTAAACCCGGATTTTAAAAGAAGAACATAAGTAACGATGCCTTCAGGAAATTCATGAAAAATCATTCCTATAGCAGCCATTATTCCAGTAAATATATGAACATTGAATGTTATAGAATATATTATCCCATCAATAAATGAATGAAAGCCAATTCCTATCATTGGAATCAATCCAAAACAATAGTTTATGCTATCACTTTTATTGCACAAAAATAATTTGAAGAATCTATTCAGCAAAAATAATAAAAAAAATCCCACTAATAGATAAATAGGAGCATCTTTACTCATTTCAAAAGATTTAGGAATAATATGAAGAAATGAAACAGATATCAGAACACCCGCGGCAAAGCAAATAAAATAATTTATGTTTTTTAACCCCCATTTTTTATAATTATTGATTACATAAATTCCAATAGTTGTAACAACACAAGCTATGATGCTTGCTAATAATGAAGAATAAAAAACATAGTTATTAAACATGTTTATTTCCCTGATAACACATTTAAGTTTTCTAAACTTAATTTTATAATTTCAGCATTTTTGACTTCTTTGTTAGTTCCATTTTCTGTATAGAAAAATGTTTTAGATGGTTTTGTTTTTGAAATAACCCTTGTGCAAATTAATCTGCCGTCTTCTTTTAGTCCATATCTTAACCAATAATCTTCTTCCATTTTTAATTCCTCCCTGTTTTAAATTGCCTTTATAATTTATTTTTTAACACCTTTTATTATATATAAACTAGCTAACTTGGAATTATGACTTTCAAATATTTGTTGTTTTGAAATGCCTAATTAATACTCTGTTTGAACAGAGAATTATTTGGAAATTATTCTTTTTATTTTACTTAAATTTGTGTGCTTAATTTTATTAACATATGAATTATTCTTTTTTGCTCTTTCTTTAAAAAAACCTGTGTTTGGATTCAATAGCATTATAATTATTTTTCCTTTAGATCTAGGAACACGTGCTGTTTCTTTAACAGCTTTTTTATAATTTTCAATGAACTGTAAAGATACGACATAAATAACAGCATCATAACTTAAATCTGAGATATCCATATATTCTGCTGTAACAACTATTTTTATTATATTGTTTGGAATTCCTTCTAATGCTTCCTTAGATACATCCAAACCAGTTACATTAATTCCATATTCCTGTAACTCTCCTTCTATGATTGCTGGACCACATTCAACACTAAGTACCTCTTTGCAAGCATTTAATTCTTTAACTAAATACTCTAACTCCTTTTTAAATACACTCTTCCAAAACTCTGATTGGCATGATTTTAGATAGGTTCCCATTTTGAACATAAGTTAGATGTAATCAAACAATTATTTAAAATATAAAACAAATTTAATGATGGTGTCCATCTTCTTTATCAAAACCATATCCTCTTCCTTTTCCAGGGGAACATGAACTCTCTCCTCCTTTTAGTGATCCCTCTAATAAATTATTAATTACATTTTCAATGTTGCCACTTATTCCAAGAATCAATTCTATGTTATACTCCTTGAAAAAATTCTGGGCTCTCCTCCCGGCACCTCCTGCAATTACACAATTTACACCAATTTCATTAAAATATTTTGGCAGGGATCCAGTACTATGCCCTGGGTTGTCAATTACCTCTTTTTTTAATAGTTTATTATTTTCAATGCTAACTATTGTGAATTGTGGGCATCTGCCAAAATGTTGAGATACTCTTCCTGAATCTGTTGAAATTGCAATTTTCATTTTTTCACCTCATTATCTCATGCCAAAATGCTTTTGGACAATTGAATTAATTTTTTTTAATTTTCCCTGCAGAAGATTATTTACAGCATCTTTAACAGTGCCTATTGCCTGATAACAATCAATATTTAATTGATTTAAAACTGTTGAAGCATTAGGTCCAAGATTTCCTGTGATGATTGCATTAGCTTTTAACTCTCCAATTTGTTCAGCCGCTTTTATTCCTGCACCATGCCCCTGCAACGCGCCTTGATTTTCAACGGCTGAAAAATTTTTTATTTCTTTGTTTTCAGTTTCAACTACAATAAAATACTTACATCTGCCGAATCTCATGTCTACATCTGACTCTAATGATTCTCCATTTGAGCTAATTACAATTTTCATTTCTAAACCTCCTTTATTTTAATAAACTGTCTTTTTATTTCTACCTTGTCATGTTTTCCCCGCATTTTGGGCATTTTATTGAATAACATGGAGTGCCTCTTTGGTGAGTGGTTCTGTATCCACACTTCGGGCACACACAATCCCCTCCAGGTCCTAATGCAAATCCACCTTGACGACCTTTTCCTGGCATTTTAATCACTCCTGTTTTTCAATTCTTCCTGCCTTTTTTTTATTGCTTCTAATTCATTTTCTAGTGCTTTTTTTTCGTTTTCCAAATCCTGCATTTCTTGATTTTTGTCAATTTGCACCTGTTGTTGCTGGATAGGTTGCTGGTTGATTCCCCATCTTGGAATGCCTGTGGCTAAAAACCTGTTTCTATAGCCTCTTCCTCTTCCTCCTGTTCCAGGGGTTCTTCTTCCAAATCCACCGCCTCTACTAAATGTTCTTGTTCCGGGTTGTACATTACCTGTACAATAACCAAACCCTCCTCCTGTCATTGGACCTTCTCCATGAGGTCCTGTTCTATCAAATCCTGGCATTTTTCATGCACCTCCGATTAATTTGAGGAGGTACAAAAAATCTTTCATTTTTCAGTACCTCCGAATTTTATAATTTTATTTACAATTTTTTCAAATGATTCTGTTTCTTCAAATTCCTTATCTAAAACAAATGGTTTTCCAGAATCTCCTGATTTAACAATCTGCTCATTTAATTTTATTCTTCCAAGAAAAGGCACTTTTAATTTATTAGCGGCTTTTTCAGCCCCTCCTTTTCCAAATATGTTTCCAGACATGTTTTCAATAACACCTATCACTGGTACATTCATTTTTTTTGAAAAAGTCACAGCTTTCATGGCATCCAGCAGAGCAACCTGTTGCGGAGTGGAAACAATCACTGAGCCAGTAACAGGATTTAAGATCTGAGCAATGCTTAAAGGCTCATCCCCTGTTCCTGGAGGCAAATCAACAATCAAATAATCTAAATTACCCCATTCAACATCATGAACAAATTGTTTTATCACACCGTGTTTTGCAGGACCTCTCCATATTATAGCATCATAATCATTTTGTAGCATGAAGGCCATTGACATTACTTTAAGATTATTTTTTGCTGATATCGGAAAGATCTTATTATTTTTATTCATAAGTTTATCCTTTTCTAAATTAAGCATTTTTGGTATATTTGGTCCATGGATATCAATATCCAATAATCCAACTTTATGATTTTTAAGAGATAAGCTGTATGCTAAATTTACAGCAACAGTTGATTTGCCAACTCCTCCTTTCCCGCTCATTACCAATATTTTATTTTTAATTAGCATTTTTATCTAAACCTTTGTCCTCTTCTTTGTCCATCTTGACCCATACCTTGTCCTGTTTGAGAAGATCCTTTGCCTTTTCCCATTCCGCCTCTGCCATGATGTCCAAAGCCACTTGTTTCAACATTTACTCTATGTATGTTTGTACTTTGGCAATTCGGGCATTTACTTGGTCTGCCTGTTCCAAAAGCAACCTCCCATTCAAGCTGGCACTGAAAGCATTTAAATTTTCTTTGCACCATTTTAAAAACTCCTCCTTCAATTTTTAGTACTTTTCCGTTGATTATTGCATCAGCCACTTTTTTTCTTGCTGAATCCAAGATTCTTGAATAAGTTGGCTGGGAAATGTTCATAAGTTCTGCGGCTTTTTTTTGATCATAATTTCCAATTTCTTTTAGTCTGAGAGCTTCATACTCTTCATGTGTAAGATTAATCTCTTGCAGTTCTGAGAGAGGTATTCCTCTGGGTTTAAAATAGTCAATGGTTGGTTTTCTTCCAATGAACCTGAATCTTTTTGGCCTAACCATTATGAATAAGTATTCATAACTTATTTATATAATTTTTGGTTTTTTATTAGAGTATGAAAATAAAAAATAGAATTTTTTACAAATTATGCAAACCTTTAAATATAAGTTAGGTTTACCTAACTTTTTATGAGAAAAAAATCTTTTGAAGATTATTTAAGAACTATATATATGTTATATGAGGAAAAAGATAATAAACTTAAAGGAGTGAGGTCAATTGATATTGCTCAATCATTAAATGTATCCAAGGCAAGTGTTTCTGAGATGTTAAAAAAAATAAGGGAAAAAAAATACATTAAATACTTTCCATATTCAAATATTTTTTTTACAAAAAAAGGATTTACAAAAGCAAAAAGACTAACAAAAAATTTTAGAGTTATAAGTGTTTTTTTACAGGTGATTTTAAAATATAAAGACTTAAAAAAACTTAATAAAGAAGCACATCGACTTGAACATGCTTTCTCAGAGGAATCAATTAGGAAAATAGATATTTTGCTCAATAATCCAAGAAAATGTCCTCATGGTAAAATAATACAATAATACAAAATGAAAAAACAGCTTTCAAAAGTCAAAGAAAGAAAACTAGTAAAAATAATTTGCATAAACTGCGGGCAAGGCCTAAAAAGAAGACTCTCTTCTTTAGGGATATATGATGGGACAAATGTTGAAATCATAAAAAATGATGAAAGAGGCCCCATAATATTAAAAGTTTTTGATTCTAAAATTGCTCTTGGCAGAGGCCAGGCAATGAAAATACTTATTGAAGAGGTTAATTAAAATTACTAAAAACATAAAAATTGCATTAGCTGGAAATCCAAATGTTGGTAAATCAACATTATTTAATACAATTACAGGAACAAGGCAACACGTTGGGAACTGGCCAGGTAAAACAGTAGGAAAAAAAACAGGACATTTAAACTATAAAAACCATTTAATTGAAATAGTAGATCTCCCTGGAACATATAGTCTAACTGCTTTTTCTGAAGAAGAACTTGTAGCAAGAAATTTTATAGTAAATGAGGATCCAGAGCTTGTAGTTCAGTTGATTGATGCTGCTAATATTGAAAGAAACCTATATCTTACAACACAGTTAATTGAATTAGGTGCTTCTGTAATTCTTGTTTTTAATTTTATTAATTATGCAAGAAAAAAGGGTGTTCAAGTAAATACAGAAAAAATATCTCAACTATTAGATGTTCCTGTTTTACAAATTGAGGCAAATAAAAAAAAGGAAATAGGAAAACTCCTTGATTGTGTGATTTTAACTCATAATAAAAAAAAATCAAAAAACCAAATCAATTATGGCAGAGAAATAGAAGACCATATTGATGAAATTGAACAATTAATTAAAAGGATACATCTGCCGAAAATTTATAAAAAAAGATGGGTTGCACTAAAACTTCTTGAGCATGATGATGAAGTCATGAGATTGATAAAAAAAGAGAATAATTTTGATCTGGTTTTTAAAAAGATTCATAAAATAAGAATGCATTTAGAAAGCATATTTGGAGAAGATATAAATACAATAATTTCTAAAGCTCGTTATGCTTATATTGATGGTCTAACAAAAGAAACGATTATTGTTGATAACACAAAAAGGACAAGTTTTTCAGATAAAATTGATTCAATTGTTACACACAAAATCATAGGAATCCCGATTTTTTTGATCATGATGTTATGCATGTTCATTATATCTTTTAAACTTTCAGAACCATTTATGGGATTATTTGAATGGGTTTTCTCAATTATAAAAAAAAATGCAATTTTATACCTTAACTCAATTAATGCTCCTATGTGGGTTATTTCTTTTAGTTCCGAAGCAGTTATTGGAGGAGTTGGTTCAGTGTTAGTTTTTACTCCGCAAATATTTATGCTTTTTTTTGTTATTGCCGCTTTAGAAGATTCTGGGTATATGGCAAGAGTTGCATTTATCATGGATAGATTTATGCATAAAATAGGGTTACATGGAAAAGCCTGTATACCAATGATACTAGGATTTGGATGCAATGTTCCTGCTATTATGTGCACCAGATCTTTAGATTCAAAAAAAGATAGAATCTTAACAATCCTCCTAAATCCTTTTATGTCCTGCAGTGCAAGACTTCCAGTATATATCCTATTTACAAGTGCTTTTTTTCCTGGAAAACAGGGAATTGTGATATTTGGAATTTATGTGCTTGGAATTATTGTAGCAATCATGTCTTCATTGTTATTTAACAGGACAATATTCAAAGGATTATCTTCTCCTTTAGTAATGGAGATTCCACCATATAGAGTTCCTACATTGATTTCTTTATTAATCCATATGTGGGAACGAGGAAAATCTTTTATATTAAAAGCAGGAACAACAATCTTTGCAATTGTTATTATAATATGGTTGCTTGCGAATCTGCCACTTGGTGTAGAATATGCATCTAAACAAAGTTTTGTTGGAAAAGCAGGGCAGATTATTGCTCCTTTATTTAAGCCATTAGGTTTTGGAACCTGGCAGGCTACAGTTTCATTAATCTTTGGGTTGGCTGCAAAAGAAGTAATCATAAGCACATTTGGAACCGTATATCAGGTCCAGGAGGCAAATATTACATCAGTGCTACAGAATGTTTTTACACCTTTGTCAGCTATTTCATTCATGGTTTTTGTATTGCTTTATTTTCCTTGCATATCAACAGTTGCAGTAATAAAAAAAGAAACTGGGTCATGGAAATGGGCTTTATTTTCAATAATTTATACAACAGTAGTTGCCTGGATAATGTCTTTTATAGTATATCAAGGAGGGTTAATTTTAGGAATATCTTAATTAAAAACAATTGTAGAATTGTGTTAGTTAATAAATAAACTATATAATTCATCACTTAGTTTAACAATATTACTTTTTCCGTTTTTTTCTATAAATATTATGTTTTTTAACTTGAGTTTTTTTATAATCCTGTGAATCTTTACTCTAGACAGATTTGTTTTTTTTTCAATATCTGATTGATTTATTTTTCCTTTATTTTCAATTATTTTTTGAATTATTAATTTAGGTTCTTTTTCCAGGAATCCAAGTATTGATTCAATATTTTTTTTAAAATCTTTTTTTTCTTTATTATGTTTTCCTGTCAGATAATATGAAGTGAAACTACCTACAAATATTCCAAGAGAAGAAAGTATTACCATCATTATTGGAATGGGGATTATACAACCGCAGGCATTTCCTCTCATAATTGCATTATCTACATAAAGAATTGTTAATGAAACAACAAATACAAAACCGGTAATGATTCCTGAGATTAACAAGCTTTCTTTTAATCCTTTTTTTTCTTTCATTCTTATAATTTCACTTTTTGAAACAAAGCTTTATATATGGTTTCATTTTATAAAAAATAATACTTTAAAAAGTTATTTGTATAAAAATGAAGAAAAAACATTTTAGATTAATGATTTTTTTGATTATGCTGCTAAATCTCACTATTTTAGTGAATGCACAGGAAGATGTTGAGATAAATTTTTTTTACAGCAATACTTGCCCGCATTGCAAGGCTGAAATGGAATTCCTGAAATCTCTTGAAAACAAATGCCTGGAAATTAAAGTCAATTATTATGAAGCAGGTAAAAACCAGGAACTGCTTTCAGAATTATCACAAAAATATAATACAACAACTTTTGCTGTTCCAAGGACATTTATAGGTGATAAAGCTTATATTGGCTTTTCATCAGAGGACGGAGAACTGGAATTCCACCCGGTTTATAAAGCATATACTGGATATGCAAATGTAATAGAAAGCCAGATTAATGAACTAAGAGGAATTTCGACAATTTCAGCTGAAGAGAATGAAACATGCGAGCCAGAGCCGATCTCCGAACTCGGAAAAGAAAAAAATGAGAACAGCTGGATATTTATAATAATACTAATTTATTGTCTGGTTTATTTTTTTCTTAGAAAAACATTTAAATTAAAGAGAAGGATAGGTATTTCAGGATTGATTTTAGTTATAATAATCTGTTTTTTTATCTTTTTTTCTTCACAATCTGAAGTTTCAATAAAAACTTTTGCAGAAAAATTTCCATTCCCTTTTTTTGTTACAATTATTGCGTTGGCAGATGGGTTTAACCCGTGTGCTTTTACAGTCTTAATTATCTTGTTATCTTTGCTGACCTATACAAAAAGCAAAAGAGACATGGGTATAATTGGTTTTACTTTTATTATTACTTCAGCACTGATGTATTTTATCTTTATAATGTTCATGGTCATCATTGGTTCATGGGTTTTTGAAAAATATGGGCAGGTAATTCTTTTTGTGTTGGGCATTATTATTACATTGGCAGGTCTAATTAATATTAAGGATTTCTTTTTCTTTAAAAAAGGAGTTTCATTAACAATATCTGACAAGGAAAAATTGTCAATAACAAAAAAAGCCAGGAAAATAGTTAACCAGCTTAAAGATTCAACAACTAAAAAAGGCTTTTTTTTGGCTTTGATTGGAACTATCATGCTTGCAGTATTTGTTAATATGGTGGAGCTTGGTTGCACAGCTATACTTCCTGCGGTTTATATGGCCTCTTTAATAAAATCCTTTGGAGAATCAATTGCAATTCCCCATATAATCTGGACATTATATTATTCATTTATCTATATATTGCCTTTGCTTGCAATAATGCTGGTTTTCATTTTTACATTTAGATCAACAAGAATAACAGAAAAACAGGGAAGAATACTTAAATTGGTTTCGGGCCTGTTCATGTTAGGCTTTGGTTTAATTATGCTGTTGAAGCCGGAATTGCTTGTTTTTGGATAGTTGGTATTAATAGGAATCTTTTTAACTGTAAAATGAATCTAAACCACATTATAAATTAAAGGTGATTGACTTATGGGAAAAATAGAAATAAAATACAAAGGAGATATGTTATTTGAGACAACAATTGGAAATCATAGCTTGGAAATAGATGTTCCTGATTCTATGGGAGGTAAAGACCGAGGGATGACACCTCCGCAATTAATGGTTGCTGCAATAGCTTCATGCACAGCAGCTTTTGCTGCAAAATATTGTAATAATGCAGGAATTAATTGCCAGGACATGACTGTGTCTCTAGAATTTGATAAAGTCCAGGATCCATTAAGGCTGACAAATTTCAAGATGAATATAAAACTTCCAAATTGCAATGATGAAAAGAGAAAATTAGCAATTGAGAAAGCAGCAGGTCATTGCCCTGTTCATGAATCAATGAAACATTTTGAAGGTATTGATTTTGAGGTAGGATTGGGGAATTAATTTTTTTTCTTTTTGCTGAATAACTGTTCGGCCGGACATCCAATCTCTCTTTGCTTGCAGTGCCTGCAGGCAAGATTTCCCCTGATTAATGCATTCCCGGAAAAATTCAGCAGGAATAACAATATCAAAAGAATTAGGATCAGCCAGTTGAAATTCAAGATTAATAAAACAATAGCAGTAATACATGGAATAATGAAAACCATCATCTCAGGAATAAGGTCTTTCCATGTTATTTTTTTATGAATAAATTCTTCAGCAGTGCCTTTTCTGAATAATATGCAGCTTATCCTGCCCTTTCCAAAGGCACAGGATTTCCCAAAATAATAACAATTAACACATGCATGTTTCAATAGCCTTATCTCCAGGAATAAGATATACATCAAATAGATTATAAGCCACAGAATGCCTGTTTTATATATTATATATGCGCTGATCAAGTAAATTAAAACTGAAACAAGATTTGATAAAAACACAATCCAGAAAGGATAATTGTCATAGATTTTTTGTTTTTTCATATTCAAATCACAAATCCTGGGTTACAATCATCCGGCTCTACTTCCATCAGGTACTGGTTTTTCAGGAATAGCAAGAACAGGAACTATTTTATCAGCGTAACCAATATCAAAAAGCATTCCTTCAGAAAGCTCACCCATTATTTTTCTTGGCTCAAGATTAACTACAAATAAAGCCTGCATGCCTTCAATTTCTTTTGGGTTATCCCTTTCTTTTTTCATTCCTACAATAATATTCCGCGTATGATCTCCAAAATCAACAATTAACCTCACTAATTTATCTGATTTTTCAATGTCTTCAACTTTTTCAATAGTTCCTACACGAATATCTATTTTATTTAACAAATCAAATTTGATTGTTGGTTTAATTGGAGAGGGTTTTATGTTTCCCATAGGTTATTAGATTTTGATTTAGTATTTTAAATTTTTCATTGAACTATTTTTAATTTACAAACATTTTTATATCTTCCTGATTTAAAATTAGATGGAATGATAGAAATATGCACTGTAGGAGGTTATTCTGAAGTCGGCAAGAATATGACCGCTGTCAAATACAAAGATGATGTTGTTGTTCTTGATATGGGTCTGCAGGTTGATAAGTACATAGGTGCAAAAGATGAAAATGAAGATGATATCATAGATGCAAATGAATTATTGGGGCAAGGTGCGATTCCTGAAGAATATTTTATTAAAAACTGGAAAAAATACGTTAAAGCAATTATACCGACGCATGCCCATCTTGACCATCTTGGGGCAATACCTTATATAGCAGCCAATTATGATGCTGATATTTTATGCACTCCTTTTTCATCTGAGGTATTGAAAGCAATTTTAAAAGACCGTAAAGCTGACCTGCCTAATAAAATAATGACCTTGACTACAAATGCAGTTTATCAGTTGAATAAAGATATAAAAATTGAGTTCATCAATACAACGCATTCAACCCCTCAGACAGTTATGGTTGCAGTACATACTCCAGAAGGCTCTGTCTTATACTGCAATGATTTTAAATTTGACAATTTTCCGGTTATAGGCGAAAAGCCGAATTTTAAAAGACTAAGAGAATTAGGTAAAAAGAAGAAAGTAAAATTGCTTATATTAGATTCTCTTTACTCTCATCTGGCGAGAAAAACGCCTTCTGAGAGTATTGCAAGAGAGATGTTAAGAGATGTGATGCTTGGTGTCCCTTCTAAAAACAAGACAGTAATTGTTACGACATTTGCCTCGCATATTGCAAGATTGAAGTCAATAGTTGATTTCGGCACCAAGATGAACCGTAAGATTGTTTTTTTAGGCAGAAGTCTTGCAAAATACTCTTATGCTGCTGAAGCCTGCGGTATTGTTAAATTCTCAAAATCAGTTGAAATCTGCGGTTTCAGCTCACAGGTCAAAAAAATCCTTAGAAAAATAGAAAAACAGGGTAGGGATAAATATCTTTTAGTTGTGACAGGCCACCAGGGAGAGCCAAATGCTGTTCTCTCAAAAATAGTTGATGGAA
Organism: Candidatus Woesearchaeota archaeon; assembly: GCA_016935095.1. GTDB lineage: Archaea > Nanobdellota > Nanobdellia > Woesearchaeales > GW2011-AR15 > WJJD01. Next base: position 45,884 of record JAFGRO010000003.1, on the reverse strand, counting down.
GATTAAAATTCAGATTATTTCCTGAGGATCATGTAATATTTTCATGTACTACTATTCCAAATGCATTGAATATTGCAAATAGAGACATACTTGAAAACAAGTTAAAAGCACTAAAAGTAAGAATATTTAAGGACATTCATATGTCAGGTCATGCTTCTAGGGAAGATCACCGGGATTTAATACACATGGTTAATCCTGAGCATATAATACCTGCTCACGGAGATATATCAAAGACATCTAATCTGATAGATCTTGCACAGGAGCTTGGTTATGAGCTGGGAAAAACAGTACATCTGATGCAGGACGGGCAGAGAATAGACATAAGGTAAATATTTAAATATCTACATTATTTCCCTATCTCTTATAATTAATAGAGGGGGTGTTTTTATGAAACTGACATTAGCTGATCCAAAATTATTTAAAGATTCTGTGTCAATAATCTCAGATTTAGTCAGCGAGGCGCAATTTAAAATAACAAAAGATTCAATTGATTTAGTTGCAATGGACCCTGCAAATGTTGCTATGGTTATATTCAAACTGCTTGGAAGCGCATTTACAGAATATAGTGTTGAAAAAGAACAGAAAATTGCCCTGAATTTAAATAACCTTAAGCAGATCTTAAGGCGTTCAGGCGCAAATGACATATTAACCATGGAATTGCATGAGAATAAGTTCAAGCTAACACTAAAATCAAACACAACCAGGACCTTCTTCCTGCCGATAATTGAGCTTGAAGAGAAAGAGCAGAAAATCCCTGAACTGAATTTTCCGGTTACAATCACAACAAATGTTGACATATTAAACGAGGCTATTGAAGACGCAGATATTGTTGCGGAATCAGTCAGCTTTATTGCACAGAAAGATAATTTTATAATCTCTGCAGAAGGGGATCTTTCTCAGGTAAAGGTTGAGATTAAACAGGATGAAAGAACAGAGATTAAATCAGAGACAGAAGAAATAGTCAGGGCAAAATACTCAATTGAGTATTTGAAAAAGATGATCCAGGGAAGCAAGCTGGCTCCTAATGTTAATATAAATTTCAGCAAAGACTACCCATTGAAGCTAAGCTACCAGCTGATGAATAAGCTGATGATGAACTTTATACTTGCGCCTAGGGTTGATAATGACTAGGAGTTTTTTAGATTTCTTTTTTTGTGATAGTTAATTTTTTGTTCGTAAACAAAACATCGAAAAACACAGTTTTTCTGGCTTCTAAAATAATAATTTTAGAAAGATTTAAATATACTTAGGTATACCTTAGTATATGGGTGAATACAAATGTCTGCAACTACAATTAAAATCCATGAGGATACAAAGATACAAATAGATCAATTTAGAGAATATAAAAACGAAAGTTATGATGAAGTCTTAAAGAAATTGATATATATAGCTAAGAAAGCGAAATCTCAACCACAATTAAGTCAAGAAACTGTAGAAGCTATTGAAAAAGCAAGAGAAAGGATTAAAAGCGGAAACTTTCTCACAGAAGAAGAAGCTAGAAAAAGGTTAGGATTTTAGATATGTATAAAGTCATATTTGATCCAGAAGCTATTGAATTTCTTGAAAAATTAGAGAAAATAATAGCTAAACGAATTTATGATAAAATAAGTTCTACAAAGCCCATCCCATATCATTTTTGGGAGAGATTAACAGGAAGAAAGGATTTTAAGCTTAGGATTGGAGACTATAGAGCGATTGCAGATATAAATTATAATTCTAAAACAATTGAAGTAACGCGAATTGGACATAGAAAGAATATTTATAAGAAGATGTAGTGCCAGAAATCAATTGCGTATAACATGGTTCCTATTATATTCTTTCCCCCTACCTAGTGGGGTCAAATTTCGTCCGCAAAGTCAGAAATCAACGCGCCTTATAATGAGCGAATGCGATACATAAAATAAGAGAAATTAGGGGCAAAAAGTTTAATTTTCACATCTTTTCATATTTTTCCACTGTTCCTTTATATTTTTCATGAATAATCTGCCTGTCAAATTCAAAAAATTTCTTAAGCATGTTTTGCTGCTCTTCTTCGGTGAAGTAATCCATTATTGGAAGAAAAAATTGTGTATCTTCTTTTTTTATATGGGGCGGATACAATTTTACCAATGTTTTTAGAAAGCCCATAATCTTATCTACTTCTTTAGAGTCGCCTTTTACATATTGTTCATTTGCCTCCAAAAGACCTTTAACATTTTCTCTGGCTAGAATATGCTCTTGAATTAATTCATCCATAATCCTCTTATGCTCATTGGAGATTTTCTTATTTTTTAGTTCTTCGAAAAGAATGTCTTCTTCTTTTCCATGGTGAGTCCTATCAGCATAGGTTCTAAAAAAATCAACAGCATCAAATATGAATTGCGGATTAAAATTTTCCTTATTTTCTAATCTTGAAAGCGCTTTTTTGAGTAAAGCAACCATACGTTCAATTAATCTATGCTCAATCATTAGGGGACCTATAGATTTCATTGTACACCTTTATATTTTTTCAAATGCTGTTTTGGGTGCACCACAAAGCGGGCAAACCCAGCTATCTGGTAAGTCTTTCCATTTGTTCTTTTCCTTACTTTCATCATAAATATAATCGCAGATAGTACATTTATATTTTGTCATTTATTCCGCCTTTAAATGATAAAGCCACAGCATATTAATAAACTTTTTGCCCCCCCTTTAATTAGCGTTGATTTCTGATTGGATATAACATGGCGCTGTTATGCTCTTTCATTAGAAACCAGGAATAGTCTGCAAGACGTTTTTACGGAGCCAAAAATTCCGAAGAGTTTAGGGGACTTCTAATAATAATCTGAATGATACATACAGAAATAAACACAGTCAGCAGTACAGCTACCTTCTTTTATAAAAAAATCCAAAAGAAATTTCCTAAAAACTAATTTAGGTCGAGAGTTACAAGGCTGACAGGTATAGCAACCACCTTTATTTACACAATCGTTAAATTCAGTTAACTGATTTTGTAAATATGTAACTTTATCTTCATCTTCATGATAAAAAGAAATAGATTCCTCAATGTGCTCTCGTTGATGATCAATTGATGCTTTGCATCTATTAAATCTTTCATTCCATTCATTCTTGGTTTGATTATTTTTAATAATATATACAATACCTAAAGAAGTACCAAATAATAAAATAATACAAATTAGAACAATAACAAGCTTTTTCATATTGTAATAAAGATTACATTAAATATATATTTCTTTTGGATTTTTAGAAGTCTCCTAAATTGAGCATAACATCGCGCGCATCTGTTATGCGCAATTCCTCTTCCTTTCTAGTGCTTTAAGGAGATAAATTGTCCTCTTATTCACTGGACATTTTTACATATGATTTATATACAAGCTGCAATTAGAATTGATTCTTATTCTGAAATTTAAATATGTTAGTAATATTGAACACTTTCTTTATTTACTCTTTTATTGTTCTTTCTTTTCTCTTCCCTTGCCATCATCACTAATCCAATAACCATAACAAACCCTGCCACCAATCCAAGGCAGCCCGGAAATAAATAATTGATTACAGCACCGCCGATCATCGGCCCGAATATTTGTGCTAAGCTCCCAAGGGAATTTGTTACTCCCATCAAAGCACCCTGTTCTTTTTCTGAACCAAGCCTTGAGACAGACCCTATTAATAAAGGTCTTAAGAGGCCTGAGCCTGATGCAAAAAAGGTCATTACAACAAGAAACATCCACGGCTCTTTGATAATTGATGCTGCTAATAAGCCAAGAATCATTGAAGCTGCGCCGAAAAACTGTAGCTTTTTTTCTCCAAAAAAATCAATCAATCTTCCTAATAAAAACCCTCTTAGAATAACACTTATTAAACCTACGTAAGTTAAATAAAAGCCCATGTCCTGTGCATTAAATCCTAATTGCCTTTCAGCATATAAGGCACTTAAACTTACCCAGATTACATGAGTCAGAATATAAGAGAAAAAGGTACCTAGTTTTGGAGAGATTTTTTTATTTGAAAAATATTTTTTAAAATCATTAAAATGAAATATTTTTAAATTAATTTTCACATCTTTTTTTCTTTTTACTGTTTCCGGAAGCAGGAATATTGTTGTTAAAATTGTTATAAACGACATTCCTGCGGCAATAAAAGCAGGAACACCATAACCATACTGTGATAAGAATCCGCCAGTTGCAGGCCCAATCAAGAATCCAATGCCGAAAGCAGCTCCGCTTAATCCAAATGCTTTGCTTCTGTTTTTTTTTGAGGATATATCGCTTAAATAAGCCTGGGCTATTGTAAAATTACTTCCAAGCAGGCCATCAATGATCCTGGATAAAAAAATCATCCATAATGAATTGGAAAAGCCAAGGACCAAGAAACTTATAAAAGTAGAGAGCTGGGAAAAAAACAGCAAAGGCTTTCTGCCGTAATGGTCACTTAACCTGCCCATTATCGGAGCAGATAAGAACTGAAAAAAAGAAAAACAGGTTAATAAAAGACCTACTACAAAAGGAGAGGCCCCAAGATCCTGAGCATAAAACGGAAGAAATGGCAAAATCAAAGAAAAACCGAGAACTTCTGTAACCATAATGGTAAAAATAGTAAAATACTCTTTTTTATAATCCATTAACTGAAGAATTTATGTTAGATTTATATTTTTAATTGAATATATATCTTTAAAATAAACATTTGAGTATACAATTTCTATAACCAAAATAAGTATTCTAGGAAAAAATAATAATGGCCAGATGGAGTTTTTCGCAGAAAATCGGAATAGGATTTTAGAATAAAATCCGTCTGTGCCATTATTATTATTTTTTCAAAAAAATACTCAATTAGACACTTAACTTAACAATATCATAAATTTTAAATACCTTCTTAGTTTTTAAAACCTCATTTATTGAAAAAGGTAAGCTCATGTCCAAGAAATCTGAAGAAGAATTGACAATTGATTTCAGTAAAATTTTGAAATTTTTTAAAGGTTCCAAGCAAGCTAAAAAGACCAAATCTAAGGAAACTGAAGAAGAAATAACAATTGATTCAAAAAAACTGATAAGTGTTTTTGCGAAATACAGTGTTTTTCTGCTTGTTCTGATTCCGATTATTCTTAATATTCATTTTAGGTTATATCCCAATTATCTGCCGATCACAGACGATTTCGCAACACAATCTGTCTACAACTATATAAGAAGTGATATTGCCAACCAGGTTAACTCGGAATATCCTAATCTGCCTCAGCAAAATAAAGATGCTCTTATCAATGAAAGGTTTAATATTATCCTGAATCAGCAAAAAGACGCTGTAGAGCAGGCAGTCAAGCAAAATTCTGAGTTTCTAAAATCCAAGTTCAAAGATGAGAACGGCTATACCTACCTGGGGGATATTGATTCTTATTTTTACATGAGGTATGCCCGTAATATCGTTGAAAAAGGCCATTATGGTGATGAGATAAGGCAGGGCAAAAACTATGACACTTACATGATAGCTCCTCTCGGCACATTTGCCGACCATAATCTCTATCCCTACATTGAGGCAATTGATTATAAACTTTTAAAGCTTTTTGAGCCCAAGATGACATATATGCAGGCAGCATTTTTAACACCTTTGTTTATATCAACAATTGCAATTATTGTTGCTTTTTTAGTTGGGAAAAAACTTGCAGGTAATATCGGCGGATTTTTTGCAGCGATGATAATTGCTACACACCCCAATGTTTTAAGCAGATCTTTGGGAAGTGACAATGATATTGTTAATATTGTTTTTCCATTGATAATCCTGTTCTTTTTTATATGGTCAATTACATCTGAAAAAAGAAGAAATAAGCTCATTTATGCAGCTTTGTCAGGATTTTTTATTGGATTTTACAGTTTTGCATGGACCGGCTGGTGGTACATCTTTTATTTCCTGATTGGAAGTCTTGTTTTCTATCTGATGTATCATCTTGTTTTTCATTTTAAATCTATTAGAAAAAAACCTTTGTCCTTTTTTGAAGCTGAAGTGAAAAATATACTATTAATCTTGTTTATTTTTCTGTTTTTTTCCGGTGTTTCATTAGCTCTTTTCGGCAAATCAAATGAGCTTTTTGATTTAGTGAACAAACCAATGAGAATTACCAGGTTAAAAGAAGCTGCAAGAGGCGCAAGTCTGTGGCCGAATGTTTATACGACAGTAGCAGAACTCAATCCAGCTTCGCTTGGAGAGACCATAGATGGTGTGGGAAGCAGATTCTTTTTTGTTATTGCCCTTATGGGCATTATCAGCACTTTAGTTGATTTTAAAAAACAAAAAATAATAAACCTGATTTATTTATCAGGATCTTTGATATGGTTTGTTCTTTTTATTAACAATACGGGAATGAATCTTTTATTGTTCCTTTTATTGCTGTCTGTCCCTATATTAGTCGGAATCTACCTGTCAATAATATTTAAGTATAAGATTGACATAAAATATGCTATTTTGCTTATAACCTGGTTTTTGGCTACAATATATGCTGCTTCAAAAGGAATACGTTTTATTTTGCTGTTAGTCCCGCCCTTTGCAATTGCATTTTCAATATCAATTGGCCTTGCTTATGATTTTTTGGTTAAATTTGCATCAAACCAGCTTTATATAAATAAAACAATTTCAAAAATAATTGTAATAACCCTCCTTTTGATCCTGTTAGTTAACCCGATAAAAGCAGGGCAGAGAGTTGCAAGGCAATATATGCCACATGTCAATGATGGCTGGTATGATACATTAACAAAAATTAAGCAGGAATCAAGCCAGGATGCAATAGTTAATTCTTGGTGGGACTTTGGGCATTGGTTTAAATATTTAGCAGATAGGAGAGTAACATTTGATGGTGCATCACAAAACAGACCTATGGCTCACTGGATAGGCAAGGCTTTATTAACAGATGATGAAGACATGGCTATAGGGATATTAAGGATGCTTGACTGCGGCAGCAACAGTGCTTTTGAGGTATTAAATGAAGAAACAGGAGACATGATAAAAACCATTGATGTCTTGAATGAGATTATATTACTGGATAAAACTAAAGCTGAGAAAGTGCTTGAAAAATATGCTGGTGAGGAAAAAGCTGCTGAAATATTAGAATTAACGCATTGCGAACCGCCTGAGAATTATTTTATTACAAGCGAGGATATGGTAGGTAAATCTGGTGTGTGGGCGCATTTCGGCATATGGAGTTTTGAAAGAGCAAAGATTTATTATTATTACCAGAGCAAAACCAAAAATGAATTTATCCAGGCATTGGTTAATGAGTTTGATTATTCAGAGGAAGATGCAAGAAAAATGTATGAAAATGAATTAATGCAGCTTAGAACAGATAGGGCAGTGAATGACTGGATTGCCGCATGGCCAAGTTACGGTGGCATTACAGGTTGTTCAAAAAAGAATAATAAGACAATTATCTGCAATCTTCCTGCAGGAGGAAATCAATACATCCCCCTGAGTATTGATATTGAAGAAGATGAAGCATATATTGATACACAGGACAACCAGATTATGCATCCGGCAAAATTCGGGTATATTAAAGATGATGAATTTATAGTTAAAGAATATGAAAAAGACAAACTGCCAAATGATTTATCCATTGTACTGCTCAATCAAACAGGAACTTATCAGATGATATTAATGTCACCTGAATTAACAGGGAGCATGTTTACCAGGCTGTTTTATTTAGACGGTTTTGGTTTAAAACATTTTGAAAAATTCAGTGATATTACAGATGTTCAGGGCCAGAGAATAATTGTGTGGAAGGTTAACTGGAATCCTTAAATGAAATGAGTTCAAATAAAAAAATCATCATTTTAATGATAATATGTACTCTTTTTACTTCTTTTGGTCAGGTATTTTTTAAATTATCCTCACGGAATTTTGAGTTTGATATAATGAGATTAATAACCAATTACTGGTTATATCCAGCTTTTATTTTTTATTTTGTGGGAGCATTAATCCTGGTTATTGCTCTGAAAAAAGGCGAGCTTTCAATTGTTTACCCGATGATTTCAATGAGTTTTATCTGGGTAACTTTGATTTCAGTTTTTTATTTAAATGAGTCTTTTGCTTTGAACAAAATCCAGGGTATGTTTTTGATTGTTTGCGGGATTTCCTCAATAGGGTTGGGTAGTAAAAAATGATCAATATTATTGCAATTTTATTAGTGTCTATTGCCACTTTAATAGGTTCAGCAGGCGCGCTTTTTTTGAAACTAGGTTCAGCCAAAGTCAAATTTTCAATTAAAGAATTAATAAAAAATTTTAATTTATTACTTGGTTTGTTTTTATACTGTTTTTCAACAATCTTTTATATTATTTCCCTTAAGATGGGTGAACTAACAATTATATACCCTTTGACTTCTTTGTCTTATATATGGACTGCTTTATTATCTAAAAAATTTTTAAAAGAAAAACTGAATATTTTTAAATGGACAGGGATTTTATTAATAATTGCAGGCATATATTTTATTGTAAGGTGAAAATGGAAAAGATTCTAGTGACAGGGGCAGCCGGGTTTATAGGCAGTCATGTTTGTGAAAAATTACTGGAAAAAAATTATTTTGTGCTTGCTGTTGATAATTTTAATGATTATTATAATCCGAAGATAAAAGAAAAAAACATCAGGGCTTTTTTAAATAACGGGAATTTTAAACTATTCAGGGCAGATATTCTTGACTATGATAATTTAAAAAAAATCTTTAAGAAAAATTCTCCTGATAAAATAATCCATCTTGCTGCACGGGCGGGTGTTCGAGCATCTCTTGAGAATCCGAGATTATACTTTGAGGTTAATGTAAATGGCACTTTAAATCTTCTGGAATTAGCCAATGAGTTTAAAATCAGGAATTTCATATTTGGCTCTTCTTCAAGCGTATACGGGAAAAATAAAAAAATACCTTTTTCTGAAGAGGACAGGACCGACAGCCAGGTAAGTCCATATGCATCATCAAAAAAAGCAGGCGAGCTCTTGTGCAGGACTTACAGTAGTTTGTATAATCTGAATATAACCTGTCTGCGGTTTTTTACAGTATATGGTCCCAGGGGAAGACCGGATATGGCACCTTATAAATTTGTAGACCTTATTGATAATAACAAGCCTGTTGAAAGGTTCGGGGATGGCTCTTCAAAAAGAGACTATACTTACATAGCGGATATTGTCAACGGAATATTGAGCGCAATGGAAAAAGAGAATAAATTCGAGATAATAAATCTCGGGAATTCGAATCCAATAAAATTAACTGAATTTATTTCTGTGATTGAGAAAATATTAAATAAAAAGGCAAAAATAATCCAAAAGCCAATGCCAATGGGAGATGTTCCTTTGACATATGCGGATGTATCTAAGGCAAAAAAGATTCTGAATTATAAGCCTGAAATTAAAATTGAAGAAGGCATGAAAAGATTTGTTGAGTGGTATCTTACTAATAAATAAAATATTTCTTTCTGCACTATATTCCACTTTTTAAACAAGTAAAGGAGGGATAATATTCCCAAAAACAGAAAAAACTATTAAATTAAATGAGAAGTTTGTTAAAGTATATGAAATGTTAGCAGTATGGTCTATTCTGAGAAGATTTTTTGAAACCATGAACATAATAATGTTATTCATGACTACAATTATCAAACCTAATGTAAATGTATTTGCACCTCTAAAAAACGAGGCAACAATAGCAGCCAGAATGTATGTGCCTATCATCACAAAATGATCCGCGATTACATATCCGCTGTATATTGAAGCAATTACTTTTGTAAACACCGCTGTAAAAATACCTATTTTAAGTCCAAAAGCCTGTGTCATAACAATTGTTGAAAAAGTAGATAACTCAAAATCACTCGGCAAACCTTTTTGTAACTGAAATAACGCTAATTTCGCATTAAAAATAATTACAATAATCATGAACACAAGAACCCATATATTAATAAAAAAAGAAGCTAAAATAACTAATATTGTTCCGATAATTATCCTTTTAAATACTTTGCCTTGAAATAATTTCTTATATTTCCTTTTTTTAATACTTTTTTTCATATTTGTATATAAGAATTTTTCTTTAGTTTATATTAATTTCATTTATTTGCTGTATTTTTCAGTTAAAATTATATTGTCTTATTAATTTTTAATTAAGTATGAAGCTTAAAAAGCCGGAATTAATACTTGTATTAATATTTTCATTTGCATTATTCACAAGATTATTTTTTGCTTTTCAGACACAGTATTTTTCAGATGATAATTCCTATTTTTTTTTACGGCAAATTGAACATATTAAAAAAACAGGTATGCCCCTCTATGAAGATGAGCTAAGTTATAGAGGCAGAGAAGTATCATTCATGCCTCTTTATTATTATATTTTAAGTTTTTTTACAATATTTCTGCCGCCTGCTCTGGTTGGTAAAATCCTGCCGAATTTATTCATCTCAACAGGCATAATAGTTATATATATGGTAAGTTTCCAGATTACAAGGAATAAATATAGTTCCTTGATGGCTGCCGTAATGTCTGCTTTTATCCCTATAATATTATTTGAAACTGTAAATAGTATCAATATTTATTCAATCGTTTTGCCATGTACCTTCTTGTTCATCTATTTTTTTATGAACCTTGAGAAGGAAACAACCAGTATAAGTTATTTGTTAATTCTATTGTTTGTTTTGATTGCAAGCAGCTCTTTGAGTTTCTTGTTAATATTTAGTTTATTGATATATTTATTATTCTGTTATCTTGAAAAAATCAAAAATACAAAAAAGGAAATGGAGTTGATACTGTTTAGTCTGTTTTTCTTTTTGTGGGCTAATTTTATTGTTTTTAAAAAGGCTTTTCAGTTGCATGGTCTGAAATTGATATGGCAGAATCTCCCCCAGTTTATGTTTGATAGATATTTTACACAGATCAATCTTTGGGAAGCAATTTATTCAATTGGCCTGGTTCCACTTCTTTTCGGGGTGATTATTGTATATAATTATCTGTTTAAAAAAAAGAGCAAAACAAGTTATTTATTAATTTCAATTTGCTTGTCAATCTTTTTATTATCCTGGCTGAAACTCATTAATATTCTTGACGCACTTGTTTTCCTGAGTACAACTCTTACAATATTATCTGCGCTGTTTATTAAACAATTCAACCTGCTGATTAAAAAAACCAAAATATCAAAATATCAGAATATTTTTATTTTAATATTTTTAATTCTAATTTCTTTAACTTCAATTCTTCCAGGAATACTGTATTCTTATGAGGCAATTGAAAATTCACCCTCTTCCGAAGATATTGAGCCGTTTTTATGGATTGAAAATAATACTGATAAAAACTCAGTTATCCTGACTACAATAAGAGAAGGACATCTTTTATCTTATTTTGGTAAAAGAAAAAACGTTATTGATTCTAATTTTTTGTTGATCCCAAATATAAATGTAAGAATTAATGATACCTCTGTTATGTACACTACTAATTATAAAATAAATGCTCTTCAGATGCTTCTTAAATATGATGTTAATTATATTTTATTTAGTGAGAAAGCTGAAGAAGATTATCTTGTTCAGGAACTGCCCTATTTTGATAATGACTGTTTTACACTGGAATACAATAAATCTGCTAAAATATACAGATTGAACTGTGCTCTTGATTAAAAATGAAAATTGATGAAAAAAAAATAATCCTGATTATTTTAGTATTTACGCTTAGTGTATTAATAAGCCCGCATCTTCTTAGATACAAGGGTAATCCTTATCTGATTAGTTATAATTCTTACTATCATCTTCGTTTAGCACAAAAAATAAAATCAGGGGAATATTTAAATAAAACAGATGAGCTGTTCTTCGGAGGGAGAGACTATGATTTTTGTTTTGTAGATATTTTATTGTCACTATTTACAGATACAGTCTATTTCATGAAAATATTGCCATTTATTTTCGGCATGTTGTCTATGATGTTATACTATTTGATATTAAGGAAAATTAATCTTTCATTAAAGAGGTCCTTTTTCACCAGCCTAATATTGCTTTTTTCACCAGTTTTTATATACACTTTTACAATTTTTAATGAATATTTTCTTATTGTTTTCCTGATGTTGCTTGGCTCTTATCTTTTATTAAGGGAAAACTATGTTTTTTCATTACTGGTTTTTTCTTTGATTACAATTATTGACATAAAAAGTTTTGTTTTGCCTTTGATTGTATTGATTGCATATTATCAGAAATTCAGTGAAAAAAGGCAATTTTTGTTTACATTAGTACTCCTGGGTATAGGGCTCATTTTTATATATCTACAGGGCAAATCAGTTGTATCTTCATTAATATCTGGAAATTTATTTAAAGAAACTATTACTGATTTAGGAGCGATGCTGGGTTTTGGAATTTTCTCCTTATTTCTTTCAGGAATAGGATTATTGCTTTCCTGGAAAAATAAAAAAAAGAATTTCATTATTTATTTGCTCATAATTATCTTAGTCTTTTTTTCAGTTTATTTAAAGAGTTTTGTGATTTATTTGGAATTTATTTTAGTATATTATGCCGGCTTTGCTTTTACAAAATTAATCAATTTAAAATGGGAATTACAAATTTTAAAAAAATATGCTATCCTACTTATATTGTGTGGTTTATTTTTTTCAGCAGGCTCATACATCAACAGGGTAATCCATTTTCCTCCGCACCCCTCTGAAATTTTAAGTTTAGAATGGCTTAACTCAAATTCGAATGAGATGGATACTGTGTTTTCACATTATCAAAACGGGAATCTGATACAGGCAATTGCCAAAAGACCAATCATCAGTGACGAACTATATTTTCTTCATTCAAAAGAAAAACTTAGAATTAAAGACTCAGATGAAATTTTTTATTCAAGAAATTTAGATAAAACCGAATCCCTATTGAAAAAATATAATATTGTTTATATCTGGATTAATTCTCAAATGAAAACCAATACCTGGAAAAAGGAAGATGAAGGGCTTTTATTTTTATTAAAAAACAGTAATAAATTCAGCAAGGAATATGATTATGAAGGAATAGAGATATGGAAATATACACCCTGAATAATATATATAATTTTCAGATAAAAAAATCTGTTAAAAACATAAAAATATATAAATATGTAAACTTATCAAGACTTAATAATTCAAAAAAGAAAATACTTGAATAAATAAGGACATAAATGTTGAAATTTGAGCTTGGATTATAAAAATGAATGAAATTATTGATATATTGAAAATTATCTTTAATTTAATCTTTAATTTTTATGCAGAAATAGGAGATTCGGTCTATAATTTTTATTTATCTTATTCCAGATTAATTCTGGATTATATGCACATATTTTTTGATACTTTATTTTATATTCTGCTGTATATCACAATAATCTTGACTTTGACTTATTTTATGATGGGCGTATATTTGTTATTGAATAAAAATAAACAAAAAGAAAAACCTGTAAAGGATTCTGATTTGCCTTTTGTGACCATTCAGATCCCTACATATAATGAGCTTGTTGCATTGAACTGTGCAAGAAAATGCCTAGACTTTGATTATCCGAAAAGCAAATATGAAATTATAATTGGAGACGACAGCTCTGATAAATCTATTTCAGAAAAAATAGATGAATTTGCAAGAATGCATAAAAGCAGAATCAAAGTTACAAGAAGAAAAACTAATGCAGGGTTTAAGCCGGGAAATCTTATTCATATGCTAAATTATTCCAACGGGGAATATATTGTTATATTTGATTCTGATTTTTTGCCTGAACAAGATTTTTTAAGGAGAATAATAGCTCCTTTTATCCATGATAAATGTGTTTCAGCTGTCCAGGCAAGATGGAAAACAGGGAATTTTTCACAGACACTGGCTGCAATTATTGGAGGTACAATCCCTATTTTTACACATTATTTCGGGTTGCCTTTCTTAAATAGGGTTAACAGCAACACCTTTATTGGCGGTTCTGCAGAGGCTATCAGGAAAAAGGATTTAATTGAGCTTGGTGGCTGGAGAAGCGGTGCACTGACAGAAGATATAGAATATTCCCTGAAATTGACCAACGCAGGCAAAAAAATAGTCTATTTAGAGACACTGGAGTGTCTGTGTGAGGCTCCGTTTACATTAGTTGATTTATGTAAGCAACAGATGAGATGGGCATACGGGGTTATTACAGCTATTAAAATGTATTTCTGGGAAATCTTTACAAACAAGAAGCTTCATTTCAAGGATAAGATAAACATGTTTTTGTTATTGTCTGGTTATTTAACAACCCTGTTCTATTTTTTACTTGCAGTAACAGGTTTATTATCTATAATAACACACAGGCCTGAGATTATAATGTGGGCGAAGTTCATTTCGGAGACAACATTGAATATCATTCTTACCTCCGGCTTTTTGCTGACATTAATGATTACTTTCATCCTAAGTAACAAAACAAAAGAAATTCCTAAACTAATTCTAGCTTCTTTTAGTGTTGGATTAGTAGTAATAGGGATTGTGACATTAGGTGTTTTCAGGGCAATTTTTAATAGGGAAATGAATTGGTTTATGTTAAGAAAAAAAGGGAATCTCTCAGCAGATTAATTATATAATGAAAAAAGACAATTTGGATCGGTTCTATGCAAAAACAGCATTTTTTCTGAGTCTTGGATTCTGGATTCCGCTCTTTAATGTGGGTCTGATAATAGTTTCTTTATGGTTGGCTATTAAAGCACTAAAATTAATTGAACAGAATCCAAAAAAATATTCTGGAAGAAGATATGCTATTACGGCGATGGTGTTAAGCGTTACTTCTCTGGTAATGACCCTGTTCGGTCTATCACTATATCTTATGCAAAAAATTACTTAATTAATTAGGTTTTTGACATTTAATCATTCTAAAAAGTATTTTTGCTTATTGAGAAAATAATTTATTATTGAATAAATTAATATTAGGTTTAAAAATAAAGTGTATGGAAAATAAAATATAATTACTAAAATCCTGAAAATATTAATTTTGTCTTTAAATGTATAGATGGAGCTGATTGTCATTATTACGGTTATAATCCCGCTTGAGACACCGAATATATTTATTAGTGAAAGTCCCCATTCTGGAATTTTATACAGGACATAAATGGGCCCAAATAAACTAAACCATCTAAAAAGATAACTTATTATTGAAAAAAAGCCGGCAGGCATCCAATAAAAAATCTGGTAAATAATCAAAGGAAACACAATTAATGAAAAACCTGCCCAGAAATATTTCTCTACAATCAGGTATCTAATTGCAAAAGAATTTTTCTTAAACAGTTTATTGTGCTTGAATGTGCATTGTAACCCGCCGTGAAACCATCTCATCCTCTGTTTGAATAATTCTTTTAAGGACGAGCAGGCTTCAGTATAGGAAAAAGCAGTTTCAACAGTCAAAACCTCATAACCAAGCTCAAAAATTCTTAAAGCGATATCCATATCTTCGGTAAGCACATTGCTCCTGAACAACCCTGCTTTTTTTAAAACACTTTTCCTGAAACATGCAGATGCCCCGAAAAACCATATGCCGTTATGGAAAATCTTTGAGAATGAGTTTCTGATAAGGTTATTAAAAAAATATTCAACATCCTGGAAATGCTCAACAAGCCTTTTTGGTTTCTGCACAAGAGCAATTGCGTTTGTAGCACCAACCTTTTTATCAGAAAAAGGTCTAATGATTTCTTTAATAAAAAATTTATCTAAAACAGTATCAGCATCAATAGTTAATATATAATCATGTGTTGAATGCTTAACTCCGAGGTTAATAGCTTCGGATTTGCCTTTATGTTTTCCTTTTATTAGTTTGATATTTTTGTGCTTTTTTGACAGTTTCAGTATTGTTTCAGCTGTTTTATCTGTGGAACCATCGTCAACACAAATGATTTCTAGTTTAGATAAATCGTATCTTGAGTTAAAAATTGATTTTAAGCATTTTTTAATGTTTTTTTCTTCATTATAAGCAGGTATTATTACACTTATGTATGGTTTAAAATTCCTGTAATGAACCTTTTTAAACAGAGAAATAACAAACACCACAAAAATTATAAAAAGCATTAAGAAAACAAAAAAAAATAAAACCATCCCGAAATTCATAACCGGGTCATGTGAAAAATATTGAATATTCATATTTTAATTAAAAGCCATTCTTTTTGAACCAGATGATTGTTCTTTTAAGTCCCTCTTCTAAGCCGACAGTTGGTTCCCACCCCAATAGTTTGCGCGCCTTGGAGATATCAGGCTGCCTTTTAGTAGGGTCATCCTTTGGCAATTGGTTATATGTAAATTTAGATCTTGACTTTGTTAATTTCTTGATTAATTTAGCTAGTTCGATAATTGTCATTTCATTCGGGTTTCCGAGATTCTTAGGTCCGATTTCACTGGAATTCATCATTTTTACTAAACCCTCAACCATATCGCTAATATAACAAAAAGACCTGGTTTGTAATCCCTCTCCGTAGATTGTTATTGGCTTGTGTGTGAGGCACTGTGTAATAAAATTGGGTATGACTCTGCCATCATCTTTTCTCATTCTCGGTCCGTATGTATTAAAAATCCTTACAATCTTTACATCAACGCCATATTCCCGATGATAAGCCATTAATAAAGCCTCTCCGAATCTTTTTGATTCATCATAACAGCTTCTTATGCCGACAGGGTTAACATTACCAAAATACGCTTCATTTTGAGGGTGTTCCTTAGGTTCTCCATATGCCTCGCTTGTTGAAGTGAAAAGCAATTTTGCATTTTTAGCTAAAGCTAATTTGAGCATCCTGTCTGTGCCGATGGAGTTTGCCAATGCAGTTTCAACAGGATATTCCTGGTAATCCCTGGGAGAGGCTCTTGAAGCAAGATGATATATCTGGTGAATTCTTCCCTCAATCAGCCTTAGCTGTTCAATTATATTATGCCTGATAAAAGTGAATTTTTTGCTTTTTAGCAGGTGTTTTATATTATTGATATTCCCGCTGCCAAGATTGTCAACGCATATAATATTATGTCCTTCATTAATCAACCTATCACAAAGATGACTTCCAATAAATCCTGCCCCTCCAGTGATAAGTATTTTCATGACTTATTCCTAGAAAAAACGATTATATATAAAATCTTTGGAAAACTTTAAATAATAACATTATTTAAAGGATATAAAAGGGGTGATTTATTGAGAAAGAATTACCTGAATTTGATTTTTTTGATACTTGTACTGATTGATGTAGCTTATGCTTCATTTAGCATTAGTCTGGTCTCTCCGGAAAATAATGCTTTTTTGAATTATAATGATCCAATAAATTTCTCATTCAATGTTACAGGGAATTATTCATCTTATAACTGCAGTATTTATACGAACAGAACAAGTTCATGGGCAATAAACCTTACAAATCAAAGCGTCCAGAACAACACACTTTCAGTATTTTCCCTGAATAGTTTCCAGGACAGTTCATATATCTGGAATATTTATTGTGAGAATAATAATACTGAGGAAAACTGGAGTATTACAAATTTTACTTTTATAGTAGATACTATCTCTCCGAACTGGTCAAATAATTCAGCTTATCCGGGTTCAGGTGTAATATATAACAGTTCAAGGGAATATTTCCAGTTTAATATAACCTGGAATGATACAAATTTATATTCTGTGTGGATAGAGCATAATTTTAACGGCAGTTTGCATAATTATTCTGATGTTTTTAATCTCAGCAACTATGTTTTTTATTATAATTATACTAATCTGGCGGCAGACACTTATTCATGGAAAATGTATGCCAATGACAGTGCTGGGAATCTTGCTTATACTTCTAATTTCAGCTATATTGTGAGCAGGGCAAATTCATCAGTAAACTTAACGCTTAACGGGACTAATTCCAATGTTTCCATAGAGCAGCTGCAGACAGTAAATATAACTGGCTATTTACTCCAGGGAGAAGAGAATATAGTTCTGTATAAAAATGGCTCTTTGATAAATAATGGTTCTTCGCCCTTATCAAATATAACCCTGTTTAATATGCCCGGGCTGTATAATATTACTTTATTGTATCCTGAATCAGAAAACTACAGCTCTGATTATGTAACTTACTGGGTTACTGTTAATGATACAACAGACCCTAACATTACAGTAAACTCTCCTGAGAATAATTCTTTTTACAGCACTAATTCAATCCAGATAAATATAACAACAGATGATCAATCTACATGCAGATATAAATTAAATAATAACAGTTATGTCAATATAAGTGCTTCTTTAGCTGTAACCCATGTAACCACTTTACCTGTTTTAAGTAATCAACTTTATAATCTTACAATAAACTGTACAAATAATGTTAATTTATTTTCTGCACAGATGATTAATTTTACAGTTGATACTGTCTTACCGGTAATAAACATAACATATCCTCTGGAGAACCAGATTATTAGCTCATTGGATATTAACTTTAATTATACTTTAAATGACACTTACCTTGATTCTGCATGGTATTTAATAGATTACAATTCTACAAAGGTTTTCCTGAACAGTACTGCATCTTATATATTAAACAATAAAACACAGGATTTTGATTATCCCGGAAAACATGTTTTACTAATATCTGCAAATGATTCCGCTGATAATACATATAATCTGACAAGAATTTTTTATTTAAATTCAAGTTTAAACATTTCAAAATGGGAGATGGACATATTAGCCTATTCAGATAATATAACAACAATACAATCATTTAATTCAACGAACAATAATCTTTCGGATACTCTCTCTGTTTATCAGAACATATCTCTTGAAATAAATCTCAGCAGCATCAGCATAACTATAGTGAATATTTCTGTTTTGGATGCAGACTGGTCATCAAAGTTTAAAGTGTATGATTCAAATCAGGACTTTGAAAACTCAGTAATGGCTGATGTCGGCACTAATGCCACAGATTATGTGTTTTTTGCGAATTTTTCAGATTTTTATAATAATACTGATGAATATTACGGGATAATAAGGCTCCCCCACAACAGCTCTTATTATACACATCTTTATTATTGTCCTGAAGATGATTTACTCCAATGTTATAATTTTACAACCAAATGCAGCAGCTACTTTTCATCGAATTCTTCTCCCTGTTATAATGATACAGGAGATTATGCTTATGTTTATGTTCCTCATTTCAGTGCTGTCTTCGGTGATAATGACACTATTGCCCCGAATATAACCATAACTTATCCTGAGAACAATAGTGTCTTGCTTAACGGGTTCAATAATAATTTGACTGTGCAAAGCAATGAAAAAGTTGTTTGCACATATAACTTGAACACAAGTTCATCATATTCATCTCTTTCAGAAGTTAATAATTATTTATACAGGAAAACATTTAATGATGAACAGGATGACGTCTGGCCAGACAGCGATTATTCGTTGACAGTAGTCTGCAATGATACCAATGACAACAGCCGGACAGCTTATGTTTACTTTTCAGTCAATGATACAACCTCTCCTTTAATCACTTATGCGCCTGATGCCAGCGGAACAGAGAGTGCAACCATTACTGTTACGACAAATGAGCCCACAAGATGCACCTATACAATTGGTTCATCAGAAACAACATATTATCTGCCGAATGCAACAAGAATGCTGCAGCACCAGAAATCAGTTGAAGATTCCGGGACATACTATGTTACCTGCGGAGACCTTGCCTATAATAATGCGACTACTTCCATAAGTGTTACTATAGGTGAAGATGATGACGAAGAAGAGGAAGATGATGAAACAACAAGCAGCAGCAGTTCCAGCTCCAGCACTTCATCATCAGGGTCGACAAGGGTAAGCAAAGTATGGGAAGAGATGTCAGAAGGCGAATATACAATGGATATATCAAGCACAGGAATTGCCCTTACAAAAATAACATTTGATGTAATTAATGAGAAGAACCGCTCAGTAACTATTTCAGTTGAACAAAGGGATGAATTGCCTGACAGCTATGATGAGCTTGGAGATATAGTATATCAATATATCAGGATTTCAGCTTATAGGCTAAATGAAGATGATTTGTCTGATGTAAAAATAAAATTTAAAATCAG
The DNA here is from genome assembly GCA_016935095.1 of Candidatus Woesearchaeota archaeon. Taxonomy (GTDB): domain Archaea; phylum Nanobdellota; class Nanobdellia; order Woesearchaeales; family GW2011-AR15; genus WJJD01. Next base: position 25,902 of record JAFGRO010000003.1, on the reverse strand, counting down.
TAATGATTGGTTTAAATCCAACAATGCAGACAGGGCAACTGTTAAACTGCATAGATATTCAACTGACTGGAAGGAATTAAAAACAAAACTTGATGATACAGATTCTAATTATGTTTATTATGAAGCAGAATCTCCCGGATTTAGTTATTTCGGGATTAATGCTAAAAAAAGTACAACACAGCCGGGCAGTTCAGATATAAATTCAGGTAATCAGGGAACAAATGGAACCTTATCTGGTGAACCTTCAATTACTGGCAATGTTGTCCAGAATCAAACTGCAACAGATAAAGATACTTTATTAAATCAGATTGCGGATAAGCCATTTAATTTTATATGGCCTCTGTTCTTTATTATTATATTTTCAAGTGTAGTTGCGTTTTTTATATATCAGAATAAATATTCTGTTGTCACTGATAAGGATTTAGGCGACTTAAGGGAATATATCCAGAAATGTGAGAGCGAGGGAATAAAATTTGAGCAGATAAAAAATGTGCTGGTTAAAGCAGGATGGAAGCCAATGCTTGTTGATTTAATACTGCATGATGTACATCTGCCCCATGATAAAACAGAAAAGCTTGTCAGGTATATTGACTATACACTTAAAAAAGGGCTCAGTAAACCTCAAATAAAAGAAAACCTGAAAAAAGTTGGCTGGCAGCACAAAGTAATAGAAGAAGCATTTGATTATGTTAAATAGTCACTTTAATTTTATCATATCCCCTATTGTGAGCTTTCCGGGATTTTTATCTGAAGAATTTGTTTCTGGCTTAAGTTCTATTTGTTCAATCAACTCTACATTAAGAAACCTTTCCAGTTTCTTTGCAAGTTTTAATGATGGTTTTATCTGGGAAGTTTCTATTTTTTGAATCAATGATTCTTTTTCAGAGAGCTTTACTGCAAATTCCTTTTGTTTTAAACCAAGTTTTTCTCTTTTGCTTCTTATAATTGCAGCATAATCTTCTTTTACAATCTGGATTATCTCTTTTTCAGGTTTTGTAATTACTTTTTTTTTTATTATATTTTTAATCGGTTTTTTAATTATCTTCCCGAATCTGGCGCAATTTTCACAGACATTTAGTTCACTGCCTTCTATTAAGCAGCAGTACAATCTTTCTGCAATTTTTCCGCACATATCACAGTTTGGCATTTTTTTTGGAAAATTTTATTATGAAAAGAGGCAATTTGCCTGAATATACTTCTCTTTTTTCTAGTATTTTAAACTTGTGTTTTTCCGCAGATTTCTCTAGAAGCTCTGTTTCTTTTGAAATAAGGCAAATATTGCCCTTGTTTTTTAATATATACTCTGCCTGGTAAAATAACTCATTATATGTTTTTTCAATTTCTTTTATATTGCTGTATTTACCTGTTTGCAAAGGATGAGCAACAATATTATCTACAGAATTTTTTTCAAATTTCGTATCAAGCCACTCAATGTTTTTTTTGCTGAAATTAATATATTTAAAAACTCCGGCTATTTTTGCGTTTTTCTGGGAAAATTTTATCAACCTGAGTTGGGCATCTAATGCATGGATTTCTGTTTTACTTTTGATAATTTTGCTGTCAATCTCTTTAAAAAAATCATCAAAATCAGTTTTATTCAGGAATCTGAATTTTGAAAATAAAAATTTATCTTTTGAAAAATAGTTTACAGGAAACTTTTGGGAAAACAAGGAAGCTTCGATCGGGATTATGCCTTCTCTGCAAAAAGGGTCGACCAACATATTTCCCTCTTTGAATCCGGACACCCTTATTAAAGAATAGGCTAATGTTCCTTTTAATGAATTCCTTGTCTGAAAGATTTTATAGTCACGCTTGCTTAAATCCCTTCCTGAAAAATCTAATCCAATATAACCTTTGTCTTCATAAATATAAACGTAGAAAATTAAATCAGGATTATTGTAAGTGAATTTGAATTCTTTGTTTTTGCTTTTAATAATATCAGCAATCTTTGATGCTATGTCAACACTTCTGAAATCATGGTTGCCGTGCCTTTCACATTCAACTTTAAGCAAGGAATCTTTATCCAGCCAGTTACTGAAATTTATTTTTTTTTTTTTAACTTCATTGATGGATTTTTCCAAGTCAGGAAAAATTTTTATTTCATCAGATAGATACAATATCCTGAAAACAGACTGGGATTTATAGCATAATTTACAGAGATTTAAAAGATCATCTGTTTCAAATAGAACAACGGTGTCTTTAATTTTAATGTTATTTGCTTTTATTATCTCTTTTATTTCTTTAGCACAGATATCTTCTGTTCCTATGTGAGTTATTGCTAATCCTTTATAATTCATTATATTAATTTTAGAAACAAGGTTGGTTTTTATTGGTTTTGGATTAATCTCCGTTTATAACTTTGGCAACATCAACACATCTGTCTCCCTGATTTAGCCTCATTAATCTTACACCCTGGGTGTTTCTTCCAATTACAGAAATAAACTTGCATGAGGTTCTGATAACCTTGCCTTCATAGCTTATTAATATTATTTCGTCTTCTTCAGTAACTGATTTAATTGCAACGACATTCCCGTTTCTTTCAGTTGTCTGGATATTTATAACTCCGGAGCCGCCTCTGTTGATTAATCTATATTCATCAATTATTGTTCTCTTTCCATATCCATTTTCAGTTATTGTCAGCAGGGTTTTAGTATCCTCTGCAATTACCATACCCTTAATTTCATCCTCTTTTCTTAATCTCATGCCAATGACTCCTTTTGAATATCTGCTTAATGGCCTTGCATCTGTTTCATTGAATTTAACAGCCTGGCCGAATTTACTTGCAAGAATTATTTTTTTGGATCCATCTGTGAGAACAACATCAATAACATCATCATTTTCTTCCAGATTTATTGCCCATATTCCCCCGTGCCTTGGTCTTGAATATGCCATGAGTTTTGTTTTTTTGATAATGCCTTTTTTAGTCGCAAATAATAGATAATGATTATTGTCAAATTCCTTTATTGGAATCACAGCAGAGATTTTTTCATTTTTATCAAAGCCTTCAATTAGATTGACAATTGCCTTACCTTTAGAATATCTTCCAGTCCTGGGAATCTTATAAACCTTAACCCAGTAAATTTTACCTTTATTTGTAAAAACTAAAAGATATGAATGAGTATTTGCTATGAAGATATGTTCAATAAAATCCTCTTCTTTTGTTTCTGCACCTATAACTCCTTTTCCACCCCTGAACTGTTGTTTGTATTCAGTTAACGCCAATCTTTTGATGTATCCGCTGTGACTTATAGTGACGACGACATCTTCTTCTTCGATTAAATCCTCTATGTCAAGATCTTCTTCATATTCAATGATCTTTGTTCTTCTTTCATCACCATAGGTTTCTTTTAAATTATTCAGTTCCTTAATTATTATGTCCAGAATAGCATCTTTACTGGCCAGAATATCTTTTAATTTCTGGATTAGTTTTTTTAGTTCATTATATTCAATCTTTATTTTTTCCTGTTCTAAAGAGGCAAGCTTCTGTAATTTCATATCAAGGATAGCTTTTGCCTGGATTTCTGTTAAATTATAATCACTCATCAGGATGTCTTTTGCATGCTCAATGTCTTTTGATTTTCTAATTTTGTTAATTATGCTTTCAATATTATTTAAAGCAATGATTATCCCTTCAAGAATATGAGCTCTCTCTTCTGCTCTTTTTAACTCAAATTGGGTTCTTTTTGTGACAATTTCTACCCTGTGCTGGATATGGGCCTCAATTAATTCTTTTAGATTCAGTACTCTGGGGATATTATTTACCAGAGCAAGGAACATTACTCCCTGGGTAGCCTCCAACCTGGAGTGCTTATAAAGCTGGTTGATTACAATGTCAGGATTAGCGTCTTTTTTAAGTTCAATGACAATTCTCATCCCTTTTCTGTCAGATTCATCTCTAAGTCCTGAGATTCCCTCTATAATTTTATCTTTAACAAGAACGGCAATTTGTTCCAATAACTGGGATTTATTAACCATATATGGAATCTCATTAATTATTAGTCTTTGTTTTCCTTTTTTTTCTTCAACATTTATTAGGGCCCTAATCTTAACTTTTCCTCTTCCGGAAGTGTAAGCATGTAATATGCCGTTTCTGCCGCATAACTGGGCTCCTGTTGGGAAATCCGGTCCTTTTATGATTTCTGCAATATCTTTGATTGTAATTTCAGGATTTTTTATGGTTTGAATAATTGCATCACAAACCTCTGTTATATTATGCGGCGGAATATTTGTTGCCATGCCGACAGCAATTCCTGAAGAGCCATTTACTAACAGGTTCGGCAACACGGTTGGCAGGATTTTTGGTTCTAATAATGATTCATCAAAGTTCTTCTGGAATTCAACAGTTTCTTTTTCAATATCCAGTAATACTTCGTTGGAGATTTTTGATAAGCGGGCTTCAGTATAACGCATTGCAGCGGCAGAATCTCCATCTATACTGCCAAAATTTCCCTGGCCCTGAATCAGGGGATATCTTAATGACCAGGTCTGGGCCATTCTGACCAAAGAATCATAAACAGCAGAATCTCCGTGAGGATGATATTTGCCAAGAACTTCTCCGACAATCCTGGCGCATTTTTTAAAGGGTTTATTATGCTGTAATCCTATTTCATTCATAGCATATAAAATCCTTCTGTGTACAGGTTTTAATCCGTCTCTTATATCAGGCAAAGCCCTGCTCACAATGACACTCATAGAATATTCTAAAAAAGACTTTTTCATTTCTTTTTCTATTACTGTCGGGACTATCTTACCAATAGGCTTTTCACTATTTTCTGGGTTTGGTTCTTCTTTCATTTTTAGTCGAGAAAAAGGATATTTTCTCCTCTAAAGTTAAGAAAATTTTTTTATATATAAAGGCTTTGGTTTTTGGAAGAGATAACAGAAAAAAGTGAGGAGTTTAGGTTCTTTTATAGCCATTCTGAATCCTAATTTAACCAAATTGTCTCTCTCTTCTTCATAAAGGAGTTTTTTTATTTTTTGTTGAGAACACAGTTTTGTAAGATTATTCCAGTCTTTGTCTTTGAAATTGTCCATAATTCTTCTTGCAATCAGATGAACATATAATTCTATGCCAATCTTTTTCTTCCATACTTTTTGGTAATTCTTGTTTTGAATTATTGATTCACTCAGACATTCAGCTGCAATAAGTCCCTGTACTATGCCGCCTCCAGAAGTGGCCTTGACTTGTGTTGCGGCATCCCCTATAAGAAAAATGTTCTTTTGTTGGGTTCTGAGCCAGGGATTATAAATTGGGATTACACCTGACTGTTTTTCAATAATCTGATTATCTTTTATTTTTAATTTCTGTAAAAAATCATTTAAAAACAAATTTGTCTTTTTATAGGAAGCAACACCTATTCTTACAGTTTCTTTGTCCTCAGGAACAACCCATGCAAAATTTCCGATGAAAGGATAGAACTCAACAGTATTATCATTACTTAATTTTACCCTTACCTGTGATCCAATGAGAAATCTTCTTTTTCCGAATAATTTAGAAATATTGGCAACCTGGGACAATGGCCCATCTGCTCCAATTAAATAATCCGTTTTATATAATTTAATTTTATTTTTTTGTTTTATCCTGATTTTATTTTTTTCAAGACCAATGAACTTGCTGTTTAAATAAAATTCAGCTCCTTCTTTTTTTGCTTTTTCAGCGAGATATGAATCAAACTTTTCCCTGTCCAGAATATAATTAGTCTTTATTTTCAATTCAATGGATTTTCCATTTGGGGAATATATTCTGGTTTTATTAATTTCATTGATGACAAATTCCTTTTTTGGTTTGATTATATATTTGAAAGAACTGCTTACAATTCCAGTACACTGAACAGGCTTGCCAACAGAAGAATGTTCTTCAAAAACCTGTACTTTTTTTCCTGATTTTGCTAATAAAAAAGCAGTATAATTTCCAACAGGTCCTGCACCAATAATTGAGATCATGTTTTTTAACTTAATTGGATACTATAAATTTCTTTTGGATTTTTTATTTACTGTTTTTTTATTTTTTAATTATTAATTAATAATTACTTTGTGAAATTACTATTAAGTAGAAAATTAAAGAATATATTTAAATATAAGCTGAAATTACACACCGTTGCTTATGTTTTTTGATTGGTAATTGAGGGGGAGAGAATGAGAAGAACAATTATTTTTAAATCATTGATTTTGTTAATTGTTTTGATTAATGCTTTTAATTTTGTTACTGCAGGAAGAGCAGGTCCAGGTGGGAAAGGAGAATATACTAATTTATGTGGAAGCGGCTATGCTGCAACATATTATAATTGTCCGGCAAATTGTAATCCTAATACAGGTTATTGTTCAGGTTCATGGGTTGTTCTATATACTTGTTCTGGAAAAAGGGATGAATGTAGAAGTAATGAACAAAATCTTGGGAATTCTGGTTCTTTTGATTTGAGTGCTTGTGAAAATACTCAGCAAATAGATGTTTTTAACCATAACTGTAGAGATCAAGGAGGTTGGTCTTGTGATAGTGATGATTTATTAGGATATATGGTTTGGTATAGTGGATCATGTGCTCCAGAGCCATATTGCGGAGATGGTCAAATTAACCAAGGCTGGGAGCAATGTGAGTTTGATTCACAGTGTAATGATGGTAATATCCATACTACAGATGATTGTGTTGATTGTTTATGTAAGCATACAACTTTACCATATTGCGGAGATGGTAATGTAGATTCAGGGGAAGACTGTGAGCCCCGTTATTCTGATGACAATTCTTATTGTTTTCAGGATAATGAAGATTGTATTGGTGTAAAGCTCAGGACAAGAGAAGATAATTATGGATATTGTAATGGTGGTTGTGATTGTATAAATGATCCATGGAGCAATCCACAATGTGTTCAGGGAAAATGCGGAGCGCAATGCGATTCTGATGATGACTGTAATGATTATAATCCATATACAACAGATAAGTGTGATTTAAGTTCATGTCAATGTGAACATGTTACTCAATATGGATGTATTGACGGCTATAAAAAAGATAATGTAAACATTGGCTTGCCTGGCTGGAAAATTCAAATTCCTGATTTAAGCAGATTAACAATGACAGATGGCACAGGATATTTCAAATTCAATAATGTTCCTGTTGGCCAATGGGAAGTTTGTGAGGAAATGCAGCCCGGATGGGAATCAGTTACTTCTGAATGTAAGAATATTACAGTTACTTCTAGTTCTTCATGTTCAAGAGTTTATTTTATTAATAAACAATCTGTGCCTGAAGAAGGTTGTGTTGAAGGAATTAAAAGAGATGATAACCATGTTGGATTAGAAGGTTGGGAAATTCATGCTAAAAAAGCAGATGGCTCTGGCCATGAATATATAACAATTACAGGTTCAGATGGTTCATTTAGGTTTGATAATTTACCCCCGAGTGAATATAGGTTCTGGGAAATAATGCAGCCTGGATGGGAACCAGTGACATTGCCTGAGTTCCTCGCTCAGGTAAAAAAAGGAGATGACTGTACTCAGATTGCTTTTAAAAATAAAATCATTTGTGAATGTGATCCTGTTGAGCCATGCTGTGATGAAAATTGCCAATACTATGAGCAGGGACACCAGCCTGATGATATTTTTGATTATGAATATGATTACTGTTCAACAGATGAATTATGGACAAGAAAAGTTGACTATTATTGTCCCGGAGATTCAGGCAATTATGAAACAGATGAAACAAATACTTTAAAAAAAGACTGTAATGATATGGATTATTGTAATTCATGGAATTATTATTGCCAGAATGATGATTCTCATGGAGACAGAGATTGTTTTGACTTTACCTGTGTTGAAACTTCAACAAGTGCTTCTTGCGAAGATGAAAAAACAACAGAAAATGTAGTTGATGACTGCAGTGAAGCATACTGTAATCCCTGGAATTATTACTGTAAATCAGGGGATGTCTGGAAAGAAAAAACATGCTACACAGGAGGATGTAATGCAGCAACCGGCCTTTGCAATAGTGTGAATCCATATGACAAGGATGAGTTTGAGGAATCCTGTGGGAATGATTTTTGCGATGATTCCCAGACAGAGCTTGACCCTTTTATTAAAGAATATATAATAGATGAAGAGTCATGTGTGGCAGGACAATGTGTTCTTGACCCCGGAGAAGTATATGATTTTTGTGAAAATGAATTTATCCTGCATCAGCCTGATTGTGACGGAGATGACCGTGGCAGTGATGATGTTGTAGATTGCAGGCAGTATACTGGCTGCTATGAAAAGCCTTTAGAGAAAAAAAATTACACAAACAAGAATCCTTGTTTTGAATCTGACTGCAGTGAAAAATGTCATAAGAAAAAAATAGTTTACAGGGAATATTTTTGCGGGGAAGGAATATGTGATTTTGAAGAGGGTTTTATTGACATTGATTGTGATTATATTGATGACAGGTGTGATGATTGCATAGATTCGGACAAAGATGGGATTTGTGATGAAGATGATAATTGTCCAGATGTTTGGAATCCCTGGCAGAGGGATTCTGATTCAGATGGTATTGGAAACTTATGTGATGATGATGCTGACGGAGACGGTTACTTTGCAGGAGAAGACTGTGATGATTTTGACCCCGAAGTAAATCCAGGCAAAGAAGAAATTCCTTATAATGGTAAAGATGATGACTGCAATCCAGAAACAGAAGACTGGCAGGGAGATGTGCCAAAACAGACAGCTTTTGTGGATATTGCAATATTAAATGAGGAGCAAATCAGGCCCGGAGCCGAATTAATTTCAAGGGTTACAGTAAAAAATATAGGAAGATACAAACAGGAAAATGTAATGGTTACAGCATATCTTCCACGATACAGTGAAAAAATAACAAAAAGGCTTGGAGACATGAAGCAGGGAGAATCTGAAACAATTATAATGAGGCTTGGAATTCCTGAATATGCAGAGCCGGGATTCAGTTACCTGAGAATTGCAGTAAATAACAATGAGTTTAATAGGGCAGTATACAGGGAGTTTTTGATAGATCAATAGAAAAATATAAATACTTTTGAACATTACTTTTAAATGGTAATCAGCTGTATCTACTCTTTTATGCTCATTAAACGAAAGCTTTAAATAGTAGCTTACAGTTATTCAAAATAAAAAAGGGGAAAGCATAATAATCTAAATAATGAGGGGGATATTAAAAATGAAGAATAAAATTTTAAGTCTATTAATCGTATTAATGATATTGAGCATGACTTTTGTTTCTGTGGGTGCATGCATAGGATGCTATGGTGAAGATGAAGAACCATCAGATATTCCAGTATATAATTGCGAAGTGGAGATTAACGGCGAGGATGTTCCAGAGGATAAAGAAGGAAGAGTGAAAGTTGACAGGGGAGAGGAACTGGAAATAAAAGTTAAAATCAAAGCAACAGAAAAAGTTGAAAATGTCCAGATTGATGCACAGATTATAGGATATGAAAGAAAATCGCTTTATGATTCGACAGGTTTGTTTGATCTTAAAGCAAATGATGTTGATACTTTTTATCTGAGTATAGTGATTCCTGATGATATGGATTTAGATGATGACAAATATAAATTAAGGATATACATTAATAATCAGGATGGAGAAACACAGAAATATAGCTATAATCTGAGAATTGCTTCATTAAGGCATAGTGTTGTAATAAAAGATATTGTTCTTGACCCATCAAATGAAGTTGTTTCAGGAAGAGGTCTTTTAGCCAGTGTCCGTGTAAAAAACATGGGAGACAGGGATGAGGAAGGAATTAAAATAAGTGTTTCTATTCCTGCTCTTGGATTAGAAGCATCAGAATATATTGATGAGCTTGAATTAGATGAATCAACAACTTCAGAGGATTTATATCTTAGAATTCCAAAATGCGTTGATGAAGGGACTTATGTTGTAAAAGCAAAAGTTGAATATGATGACGGTTATGAAACAAATTCAAAAGAGACATCAATTGATATTTTAGAAGATGAGACCTGTGATTATGGTTCTTCTTCAGAAGAAGAAAAGACAATCATAACTGTTCCAGGAAAACAGGATATCAAGCAAAACGAAGGGGGGGTAGTTTATCCTATTATGATTAGTAATACAGGAGCTACTTCAAAGACATATACTCTTTCAGTAGCAGGAGTTGATTCCTGGGGAACTTACAGAATTGACCCAAGTAATGTAATTGTTGTAAATGGCAGGAAAACACAGACAGCTTACCTTTATCTTTCAGCAAATGAAGATGCATCTGTTGGAGAGAAAATCTTCATGGTAAGCATTGAATCTGCTGGAGAAACAGAGCAGGTTCCTTTGACAGTCAATATTGTTGAAGGGAAAGAGGAAAAACCAGCACCTGCAGGCGACTGGGAAAGCATTAAGAAAGGCCTTGAAATCGGCTTAGTTGTTTTAGTTGTTTTATTAGTAATATTGGGATTGATAGTAGGTTTTAATAAATTAAAAGGCTCTGAAGAGGAGCCAGAAGAAATTTCAGGGCAAACCTATTATTAATTTTTTTTATTTTTTTTTGGTGAATTAGTTGGGGGGACTTTATGAAAAGATTATTTCTTACAGTTTTGTCCATTTTTCTCATTTTAATTAGTTTTGCCAATTCAGAAATTATTGTCAGTGAATATCAGCCAATTCTGGATTTTCAGGTTTCATATACTAAAATTATTGATATATGTGAAACTGGTTTTGCTTCTACAAAATTGATTATAAAAAACACAGGAAATATTGAAACCCAGTTCAAAGTGGTTTCAGATAGTAAATACTCTTCAATTTATCCGAATACCTTTTTTTTAAAACCGCAAGAAACAAAACAAATAATCCATATTATTAATCTGCCTTCTGGTGTTTCTCATAATTTTGACATAGTTTTTTCTGTTATAACCAGTAATAATTTGAAAAAAGAGTTTACTCAGGGAATTAATATTGAAAAATGTCCTAACCTGGCTGTCCGGGCTGTAAACACAAGTGCGAGTATTACTCCCTGCACAAAAGCAGATTTTATAATTAAGCTGTTCAATCCTGGACAGTATTATGAAAAATATTATTTTTCTTTAAAAGATTTTAAGGGCAAAGCTAATCTGCCTTTAAACATCTACCTTAAACAGAATTCATCTGAATTAGTCAGGTTTAGCCTAGAGCCGGATTGTGATGTCTACGGGCAAACTAATCCTGTTATGGTAATTGAAACAGGGACAAGCAAATTACAGGCAGAGATCCCCCTCAGCCTGAATATAGAAAGGGATTATAATTTTTCAATCAGCTTACAAGAGCAAACCGAAGCCTGTAATAAAATTGAAACAAGGATTCCAGTAACTATCACCAATCATGTTAATTTAACTAATAAATATTCTCTTCAAATTAAAAATGATTTTTCCTGGGTTGATTTTGACCAAAATGATATTATTCTAGAACCATATGAAGAAAAAATAATAAACCTAATATTTAACCCTGAGCTAAAACAAGAATCTTCATACTTAATTCCAATAATCGCGGAATCCGAATACGGAGATTTGACTGTTGAAAAACAGATAAATGTAAATGTAATTAATTGTTATGATTATGATTTTTATTTTGAAAATAATAAAATATGTGTTGATGACAATGAACTAAACCTTGTTCTTCAGAACAAGGGAAAATTCAATACAGAGTTTATTGTGGATTTAACAACATCAGCAGATTTTATTTCATTGACAAAACAAAATATTACTTTGTCTCCTGAACAGTCAATGGAAATTCCTGTGAAAATTGATGGTTCTCTTACAGGTAAATATGCTCTTAAGGCGAATTCTGTTGTTAAAGACAAACCCTTTTCAAAAGAAGCATCTGTAAATCTTGATGTTATCTCCTTATATGACTGCTACAAACCAGAGATAGTGACAAATTCACTGTGGGTAAAGCATGGAGAACAGGAACAGAAGTTACAGATACAAAACACAGGATTAAAAGAAGCCAGATATGAGCTTACCCAGGATGATTTTGACTGGCTTGAAATTGAAGATGTGCGAGTCACCCTTGAAAAAGAAGAGCGTCAGGAAATTCCTCTGGCAGCAAATATAGGAAATCAGACAAAACAGGGGATTTATCCCATCCTATTTAAAATTCAGGAAAGAGACAATGAACAACAATATGAAAAAAAGATTTATTTCATAGTTTTTGACTATACATTCAAAGAATTTGTATGGAAATTTAAATGCTTTATAAGTCTGGGCTTTATTTCTTTTATAATTCTTATTTTGATAATTGTTTTATTATTTAAACTGAGATATGACAAAAACATAATCTCCTGCTTGATTTGGATATTGATACTTATAATTATTGCTTTAATTATAGTAAATACATGTTTTCCGTTTTTCAGAGATTTTTTTAATCTCTTTTATAAAAATAATATTGATATAACCGAAAATGAATGTTTGACATATTTTGATGAATCAGTCTGCTCTTCAAGGTTATATCATTCCTGGAAAGAAGACCATATCTATACTATTAACCTGAATGATTATTTTGAGGATCCAGACGGCGATTTACTTAATTTTTCTGCGTCAGGAACAGGAAACATTACAATTTCAATAATTGCCCAGACGGCAAAGCTGTTTCCGGCAAAAGAATGGTATGGAATTGAAACAGTGAGTTTTATTGCCGATGACAGGAAAGGCGGCATTACTGTCTCTCCTTTATTTTACCTGCATGTTCTTAATGTAAAAGAATTCTCTTTGAATGACTTTATACTGGATTATTATACTCAAATAATTATTGTTTTATGCATTATCCTGGCATTGGCTATATTTCTTTTAAATAAAACTTATAAAAAAAAGCCTAAAAAAAATAAAAAGAAAAAAAAGAAATAGATTTTTATATAATTCCTTCTTTTATTAACCTCAATGAGAATTGCAGTATTTACAGATTCTTATCTTCCATATGTTAGCGGTGTAACCACTGCAATTGTTAATCAGACATATGAGCTGGCAAAAAAAGGCCATAAAATAATTATCTTCTGTCCGACTTATAAAAGATTGGATAAGGTGAATTCATATCATTCTAATATCAGTGTCGTTGGTTTACCAGCCACTTTTGAATTCCCCTTTTACAAAGGGATGGATCTGGCATTTCCAACAGCACTTAAATCAATCAGGATATTGAAAACATTTGAGCCCGAGATTATTCATGCACAGACCGAAGGGGGCGTTGGCTGGGAAGGGTTGATTTGTGCAAAAGTCCTGAATTTGCCTGTTGTTAGCACATTTCACACCTTTTTTGGGAATCCTGAATATCTGAAAAATGCAAAACTAGAAAAGGTTAAACTTGCACAGAGAATAGTCTGGAATTATTCTATGCTTTTTCACAACAGGAGCGATCTTGTATTAACACCTTCAAGAGCAGCAGCAAAAGATCTTAGAGTCCATAAACTAAAAAAGAGACCAAAAGTGCTTTCTAATGGAATAAAACTGCCTAAAACAAAAGATACAACTGAATTAAAAAAATTCAAAAGAAAATATGGTTTGGATTCTAATCTAAATCTAATCTGTGTTGGCAGAGTCTCTGTAGAGAAAGGTCTTGATATTGCTTTAAAAGCTTTTAAAATTGTTTTAATTGAATACCCGGATACAAAGTTTATTATTATTGGAGACGGGCCTTACATGGGTGAATTCAGAAGAACTATTAAAAAGCTTAAATTACAGAATAATGTTATCCTTGCCGGAAAAATATCTAATGAAATAATTATTGAAAAAAATGTAATGAGGGCAGGAGACATTTTTGTGACAGCTAGCAAATCTGAGACCCAGGGTGTCTGCATAATGGAGGCAATGTCTTTTGGCATGCCGATTGTTGCTGTAAATGCAAAAGCAGTTCCTGAATTAGTGAAGCATAACAAGAATGGTTTTTTAACAGAGCCTGATGATTATTTTGATATGGCAAAATTCATTATAATGATAATTAAAAATAAAAGGCTTAGGCAAAGGCTTGGACAAAATTCACTTAAATTAATACAGACTCATTCAATAAGAAAAACTTCATCTGAATTAGCGGATATTTATGAAACATTAATTAAAAAACACCAGATGAAAAACACCAGAATAAAAAAAATAAAATTAAACTATGAAAAATTCAAAAAGAATTTAGATAAACAACTTCAGAGAGATAAACTAGAGGAGAGATTCCTTGAATTAAGAGAAAAATACAGGAAATTAATAAAAGAAAAAATAAAACCCAAATTAAAACTAAGGAAAAGGTGAATCTTATTAAGAATGTTATTTTTACAGCGTGTGATTCTAAATACGGTGATTTTTTAACAGACCACTGGTTAAATTCTTTGAAAGAAAATGTTAATTTAAAGAACATAGACATAGTGGTTCTGGATTATGGTTTGACTAAAGAGCAGGTTTCTAAATTAAAAAAAGAAAAAGTTATTGTTGAAAAATGCAAAAGAGACGGGCATGTAGTTATTTTAAGATTCAGGGATATGGCAAATTTCCTTAGAAAACACAAATATTATCTGGTTTTATCAGTTGATGGCGGTGATGTTATCTTTCAGGCAGATATTAGTGATATTTTTGAAAAAAATAAGAAATCATTTCAAGCTGTTTATGAAGATGTAAATCTTGCATTTGACGATCTCTTTTTTAAACAATTTTTTAAAAAAGAAGATTGCTATAAAATTAAAGCAATGATCAAAGGTAAAAAGATGGTAAATGCAGGGGTTATTGTATCTCCTGCTAACAAATTTAGGAAATTATGCGAGGAAATTAATTTTTTAATAACCGATAAATCCAAATTCGGACCTGATCAGATTGCTGTTAATTATATCTTTTATAGAGATGGGTTCAATGAATTAGAAAAAAAATATAATTTTCTCGTTTCAACAAGTCATGGGAAATTTTATATTCGTAAGGGAATCTTTTATCTGAATAACGGGGAAAAAATCCCTGTTGTCCACAATGCAGGAAATGTGTCTTTTTGGAGGGTCGTTAAAAATTTTGGATATGGCAATAGATATAATAAATTAAAAATTAGTTTACATCTTTTCCAAGGAATTCTTTATTTTTTTATTGATAATATTAAAAAGATAAAAGATAAACTTTTTTGAGATTACTTTTTGTTTTCTAACATTTTATAAGCCCATACAAACAATCCAGCGCTCCATGCAAAATTATATTCTGATTTGTAAAATAACCTTTTTACAGGTCTGCCTGATTGTTCATAGACTTCATAAACATTATTATCTTTGACAATAACATCAGCAATTTTTTCTAACACTTTCTGTGCTTCTTTTCTCAAGTTAAGTTTAAATTTTGCAACAGCATCTAAACAACCCAGCCAGGTCCAGCAGATTCTATTTTGATAGTCACCCAGCCAAATAAACCTTAACAGCATGGATGAAGCTTTATTAAATGGGTATTGGGGCATGTTTGTCAAGCTTGGAACAAACCTGTTTATTCCGAAATTTTCTAATGATTCCTGAATCTTTTTTGATTTATTTTTATCGGTAATATTCCAAATTATTGAAAGGATATTTCCGTCTGTAGATAAATAATTATAAGCATGATCATCAATCCAGTCCATATAATAATGCCCATTCCAAAACACTTCATTTATTCTTTTTTTGGTTTTTTCATGAAGTCTAAAATATTTTTCTTTGTTCTCCTTGCCTTCAATTATGTTGAATAATTCAGAAACACAGAATAGTGCATGACAATGACAAATATTTGTATAAAGAACTTTGCCCCTTTTCTTTACATTATCAGCCCATGTTGCATAACATTTCTCTTCCATTAATAAATCATTATCATTATCCTGTTTGAGATTCCATTCAATGCATCTTTCTAATTTTAGGATGTTTTGTTTTAAAAAATCAATATCCCTGGTTTTTTTAATGTAATTATAAAAACACATTAATAATAAGGAATTCTGGTCTGTTGCAGGATTTCTTCCCTTGTCCTGAAAATATCTTGGAATGTCTTTTCTTCTGGTCTTTATACCAATCCCTTTTAACACAATACCTACGGTAGAGCTTCCGACTCTAAGCGGAATCTGCCCGTTTTCTCTTTGAAAGTCTAAAAACAATTGTAAATTCTTTTTGACAATATCATAATCTTCTAATTCAAGTGCGCCCAAGCTTGCAAAAAAACTATCCCTGGCCCAATAATCATCAAAATGATGGCTTCCTGCAAATATGCCTTTCTCCTGGTATCTGCTTCTTAAGCATTTAATTGCAGTAAAATAAGCTTTTTTTAGCTTGTCCATTAAAATATTTTATTTTTATTGGATTTAAAAAATTTTGTAAAATTTTGATAAATTATTTAAACCATGCGTTCTTGTATTTAACTCATGTATGATATTATTATTGGCAGGAATCAGGCGGATTTAGAAAAATTCGGTGATAAAGGAGTTATCCTTTTGGGAAAACATTATATCAAAATGGGAAGAACAACTTCCCTGTCAAATAATGTATACTTGGATGTAGCTCGTTCTCATATTGTTTTCGTATGCGGAAAGCGCGGCGGCGGCAAGTCTTATACAATGGGGGTTATAGCAGAGGGAATGGCTGACCTACCCAGAGAAATCAAACAAAACCTCAGTTTTATTCTTCTTGATACAATGGGCATTTACTGGACAATGAAATATCCTAACCATAAGGACAAAGAGCTTCTGGACCAATGGAATCTGAAATCTAAAGGTCTTGATGTCAAGATTTATACTCCAAAAGGATATTATGATGATTTTAAAGAAAAGGGCATCCCGACGGATTTTCCTTTTTCAATCAAGCCAAGCGAGTTAAATGCAGAGGACTGGTGCATGACTTTTAATATAGACAGGAATGATCCGGTAGGTGTTTTAATTGAAGGTACAATCCATAAAATAAAGCAAAGGCAACAGGAATTTGATGTTGATGAGGTTATTGAAGAATTGAAAAGAGACAATGAAACAGAAAAAGAAGTTGTTAATGCTGCAGTGAACAGATTTCTTAATTGCAAAAACTGGGGGATATTTGATAAAAAAGGCACACCTCTAAATGAGCTTGCAAAAGGCGGCCAGGTAACTGTATTGGATGTCAGCTGTTATGCTACAATGCCGGGCGGCTGGGAGATAAAGGCATTGGTAATTGGATTGATTGCACAAAAACTTTTTTTACAGAGAATGGTTGCAAGAAGAAACGAAGAATATGAAGATGTTCATCAGGCAGTCCATTATTTCGCAGATGAAGATAAACCTAAAAAACAGGAATTTCCGCTAGTATGGCTGGTGATTGATGAGGCCCATGAATTCCTTCCTAATAAAGGCAAGACAATGGCAACAGACCCGTTAGTTACAATCCTCAGAGAGGGCCGCCAGCCGGGAATATCCCTTATTCTGGCTTCACAGCAGCCTGGAAAGATTCATACTGATGTCATGACACAGAGTGATACAATAATCTCTCACAGGATCACGGCAAAACTTGATACAGATGCACTTGGCATGCTGATGCAGTCATACATGAGGGAAGGCCTTGATAAGTTTTTAAATGAACTGCCTAGAGTCAAAGGCGCAGCAATAATTCTTGATGATAACAATGAGAAGATGTATCCGATAAGAGTAAGGCCGAGATTTACATGGCATGGCGGCGAGGCGCCAATGGCTGTAAATAAAGAAAAAAAGGTTTTTGATTTTGAATAGTTTTTTAAATTTATAGATTATACTCCTTTTTGGGTGATTTATATGGTGTTTTACAAAACATTTCCAAGAACCACTGATAAGAGCACTTATCCAGTATGGGAGGAAATCACATTAACCGATGCCGAAGAAAAAGAACAAGAGGAAATTGCAAGGAGAGAAAATATCAATTTAATGAAGGAATGCATTGATGATGCAGATAAGATTATGCAGGAAAAAAACCTGAAGCCATTCCAGACAGATAAAATAAATATTGCAATAGCATTGTTTGAAAAAAGGGCATCCCATGAAGTATATTTCAAAGAAAGAAAAGCAAAGGAAAAGTTTGATGAAAAGTTCACTGTTTCTTAATTTTTTTCTTTTTTTTTGTCTCTAATTCAACAAACATTTCCGGATCTGCATAAGTCATTGATTTTACAGCTGAGAGAAACATTACTACAAAAACAATGCAGAATGCCAACCCCCATGGCGGACTTTTAGGGAAGACATATATTGCAGAAATAAAAAACCCGAGCATAGAAGCAGCCATATATCCTCCTGATATTGGCGGAACAATTATTCTTTTTTTAGACATGAACATCACCTCTTTTAATTTATAATAAATAAGAAAGTATATAAATCTTTTTTTATATTATGAAAGTATGCAGCGTGTCCAGAAAATAATTGCCTCTTCAGGATTATGCTCCCGCAGGAAAGCCGAGGAGCTAATTGAAAAAGGCCTTGTAACTGTCAATGGCAAAAAAATAAAGCTGGGAGATAAGGCCAATCCTGAAAAAGACAGGATTCTTGTTAACGGAAAAACGGTTTTTTTACAGAAAAAAGTCTATTATGCTTTTTATAAGCCAAAAAATATAATTTGCAGTGCAAAGCCGGAAGCAAACAAAAAAACCATTTATGATTTACTTAACATCAAAGAGAGGGTTTTTTATGCCGGGAGACTGGATTACGATGCAGAAGGTCTCCTGATTTTGACAAATGACGGTGATTTTGCAAACAGAATCACTCATCCGCGGTATGAAACAAAAAAAACATACCTTGTTTATATTGACAAAGAACTAAAAAAAGATTCTCTCGAAAACCTAAGGTCAGGAATTAAATTAGATGACGGGAAAACAAGGCCTGCTGCTGTAAAAACAATTAAACCAACAATTATCGAATTAACAATACATGAAGGCAAGAAACATATTGTAAAGAGAATGTTTGAGAAATTAGGATATAAAGTCATAAACTTGATAAGAACCAGGATAGCTGATATTAATTTGAGAGGACTGGAACCAGGACAGCTAAGAAAATTAAGTAAAAAGGAAATTGAGCATTTTACAAGGTAATTTTCAAAAAGTTTTTATTGTAATTCAAATTTAATTCTTGAATGGCATATGCAATAGATATAATTAATGATTGCTTTAAAAAAACAAAGCAGCTTCTCTTCCCTATAAAGAAGGAATACTGGCTTAAAATGGCTCTTGTTTCTTTGTTTAGTTCAAATAACTATTCTCCCGGGAATAACATTTCACAAAACATTAATTCCTCTGATTTTCCTAAGGGAAGTATTAATATTAGAGAATGGATTGCAAAATTAAATTCAAATGCTTTAGACTTCCTGGTTAATTATGGTTTAGCAGTAGGACTTGTCTTCTCATTCTTCCTGTTTTTCGGTTTAATCTTGTCATACCTTAATGCTGTCTTTAATTTTATTTTTATTGATGGTGTTGTCAATAAAACAATAAAGATCAGGAAAAGCTTTTCTAAAAACAAAGCACTGGGAGCATCCTTGTTTTTTTTCAGAATAATATTCAGCCTGATTAACTTTGCCGTTTTTATTGCAATATTCTCGCCGATAATACTGGCTTTTTTCAGCAATAGGTTAGCAGAATTTAATTATTGGCTATTAATACCTATGGTTTTTGTTTTTTTCATTATTGTGTTTATAATCGGGATTATTTATTTTATTGTCAATGAATTTTTAATACTGATTATGTTCTTTAATAACAAATCTGTAAAGTATGCATGGGTTTATTTTAAAAAAATTGCTTTTAAAAAAAAGCTGCAGATTGTCCTGTACTGGTTTATGAAAATTGTTCTGGGAGTCGGGGCAGCAATAATAAGTGTTTTTTTAGTATTTTTTTTATTAATCTTGTTTGCAATAGTTGTTTTATTATTATTAGGGATTGGTTACTTGATTTATATTCTAATTAAGGCACTATTGGTTCCACTTATTATAATTGGAGTTATTTTAGCCATAATCTTGTTTTTTGCATTTATATATACTTCATCTTTGGTAACGCTGCCGATAAGGGTCTTTTTCCAGTATTATGCAATACTTATGCTGGAGAAACTGGAGAAAGGGAAATAATAATTATTCTTCCGGCAGGTATTTGACTTTGAGTTCATTTAATATAACATAGTATTCATAGAATTCAAATGTATCTGGAAATTGCTTTTCCATCATCTCAAGCTTCTTATGCAGGTCATTCAATGATTTAATCTGGAACTCTATTTCAAGGCTTTCTCCGCCAATAGTCCTGTTTATCTGAAAGATAGTTGGATCCAAATGACAATATGCAATAATCTTATTTAGATTTTTTAGAGTTCTGAGCCTAAAGTCCACCTTATAGAAAGTAATTCCAAGAAGTGGACTGTCAATTAAAGCCCGATACCCAATAATTATATGCTTTTTTTGTAATTGTTTTATTCTCCTGCTTATTGCTTCAGGAGATAAGTTTATCTCTTTTGAAATGTCAATTAATGGAATCCTTGCATTTTCTGCAAGTTTTCCTAATATCCTAAAATCAGTCATATCAATGGACTCCTGGATCTTTCCGCCAGTTTTTCTGATGGGAGATATGTCTTTTTGATCAATTAAATATGCTTTTGAAAAATGATAAACCTGTGAATAAATACAGATTTTATAATCATGTATAAATTCTAAGTATTTTTCCTGAATGTCATCCCAGTATTCATGGAATTGAAATAATTCTCTGAAATTTAATAAAAAGCATAAATCCCACCTTCCGGAAAACTGAGCTACTGCAAAAATTGCTTTTTTATTTTTAATATATTCTATCATTTCAATTTTTGCTTCATGGTTGATATTTCTGAATTTAATATAGATTCGAAATGTTATGTAGCCAAGTTTAGAAGCATCAATCATTGTAAAATATCCTTTAATGAGTCCAGATTCCTCAAGTTTGTTGATTCTGTATTTTACTAATTGTTTTGACAGTCTTACTTTTTTTCCTAATTGTGAATAGGTCTGTTTAGCATTTATATCAAGTTCATAAAGGAGTTTTCTGTCTTTCAAATCAAGTTTTACACTCATATTTTTACTAAACTTTATTTTTATTTAAATATTTTTTGTTTTGTAAAAAAAATTAATAAAAATATTTTAATATAATTAATTATTATTTTACTACTATTTAATAACAAAGGTGATAAAAAATGACAATTGAAAAAAAATTATTAACTGAACCAACACTTAAAAAAATCCAGACTGCGGAAAATCTTGAAGAGGCTATATCAACAGTACCTATTTTAGATTGTATATCAGAATTTATAGTTGATTATCTTCTGGGAGATTGCAGTAACTATGAGATTGATTATGTAAAATTGAAACACGGACAATTAGAACTACATCTAACAGGACAAGTGGATGTTAAATATGGGAAATGGAGGAGACATAAACCAACAGAAGTTACAGTACAGGTTAACGCAAACGAAAGTATAGTAAAAATGGGTCATATTGGAAATCATCAAATCCTTAATGTTAGAGCTAATGTTAAATATCCAACTTTGAATCTTAGGTATTATGGAGTATTACCTGGTCCGACTCTAAATTGTGAGTATGTAAAGGATCCCAACGAACCAATAGAAAATTACTCTTTTCGATAACGCCTATGCCTATAAATGACATTAGATTGTGGTATAAGATAAACCAAGGAAAAAATGAAGAAACCAAAAATTGGAATACTTGGAGGAATAGGCCCTGAAGCAACTGGACAATTCTATAGTAGATTAATCTCTGGACTTCAGAGAAAAGGAATAATAAGCTCAAACACAGATTTTCCACATATAATAATTAATAGTATTCCTGCACCAGAACTTGTATTCAGGAATCATTCTCAAGATGAGCTTGAAATGTATATTAAAGGATTAAAACAATTGGAAGCAAATAAAGTAGATTTTATTGTAATAGTCTGTAATACAATTCATCATTTCATGGATTTACTGAAAACAAAAATAAAGACACCAATACTTGATTTGCCAGAAGAAATAGAAAAACAATTAATTCAACAAGATGTAAAAAAGATTACAATACTTGGAACACCTACGACTATTCAAAGTGATGTGTTTAGGTTTAACAGTGTTGAAAATAATACCTTAACTGATGCTGAAATACAAATATTGTCAGAGGCAATTCTAAACTTTTTAATAGGAAACAATAAAGAAGAGCAGATTAATAAAGTTAATAAAATTGCGAGAAAATATAAAGATGGGTCGCAGGTAATCTTAGGATGTACAGAACTATCTATAATGCTTGGTCATAATAAAGAATTCATTGACACAATGGATATAATGGTAGAAACAACAATAATGAAATTTCTTGAGTTTAAGCAATAGAATCAGAAGTTTAATCTCTCAACATGAACTTTTCAATATTTTTCTTTGCCTCTTCTCTTTTTTTCTGGTGATTTGCCAGAAATTTATTTAATTTGTCAATTAAAATCTGCTTTAATTCCCCAGTCAATAACTTGCCTGATTTGTAGTCATGATAAATCTTTTCCAGTTTTTTATCATCTTCCTCAAAAAAAGTGAGCCATTGATAAGAGACATCAATGTCAGGATTGCCGCCATGTTTACGGTGATTTTCAATGGTGTCCTGGCCGCCGGAAAAAGCGTATTTCATGATTTTTTTCTTTACTTGTTCTGGTGTATCAGTTGTCCAGATTGTTGTATGTGCCTGTGATGATGACATTTTTCCATCTTCGCTGATTCCTCCTAGTCCTGGCAGGAACCTGCAATGAAGCTGTGCAGGCTTATAATACCCAAGTTTTGGTGCAACATCCCTGGCTATACCTCTCCAGTATGCATCTTGGTCTATTGCAGCAGGAATCAGAACAGGAACATTCTTCTTTTTTAATACACTTGGCAAAAAACAAGGAGCTCCCTGCATACTAGTGTAAAAAATAATACCAATATTGGATTCATTTGTAAAGCCAAAAACAGCTCTTGCCTGTGAAAAGGTTATTTTTTTTGCTATTTTAAGCGCAATTCTATACAATGTCTTTGAATATTCTGTATTGATTATAATTTTTGTTTTTTTAGGATCAAAACCTAATGCAATTAGGTCAAGTGCATTATCATAGCCATAAGCAGTGGTTTGCTCTAATGTCAAATCTTTTACTAAAAACTTTTCATCGTCAACAATCTGGAAATATAATTCAACTCCAAACTTGTCCTGTAGCCATTTTGTAAAAATCCAGGGTATTAAATGACCTATGTGTGTTGTTCCTGACGGGCCTCTTCCGGTATATAATGCAAATTTATTCCCTTTTTCATACTGATCAAGAATAAAATCCATATCTCTATGACTAAAAAATATTTTTCTTGTCAGAAAATGATGTACTTTTCCTGCATGTTTTTCAATTCTCTTTAAGAGTTTATTTGTAATAGGCTTGGTGCCAAACTCTTGTATTAGCTTATTATAATCAACATCTCCCTTAACTTCCCAAGGTGTAACAATATAATCTTTTTCTGATTTTCCTACTTCCATTTCTTCACATCCATAAATCATTTCAATCTTAGTCTCCTTAACAGATATAATCTCTATGTATTTTTTAAGATTATTAATATATTTATCAATTTCTTTTTTAGAAATCTTTTCATTAAACCAGAATATGTACAATGCATCTTTTGAATCTTCTGTAATTCTTGTAGAAAAATCAGGTCCATATAATAAAGAGGTTATAACTTCATTGTTCTGCTTTAAGACAATATCCTCTGGTTTTATTGCCTGTTCCTTTTGATTAATCTTAATATATTTTTCAGAACCATCACTTAAATCAAAAACTATTTCATCTTTTAAAGAAGATAAGTCATGCCCTGAAAGCATCACTACATCATTCATTTCTTCCATAAAAAGGACTTCTACAACTCCTGAAACAGGAGGAATTGGCTTGCCTTTGATGATTGACTCAAGCTGATATTGGATAGGCACAGTCTTTCCAAACTTGTTAAAGAACTTATTATAGTCTTTTACTAATTTAATTTCAGAAGGATTTTTTATTTTTTTTCTAATAGCTTCTTCAATTTTTCTCTTTTCTTTTTCTAGTTCTTTATTTTGTTTTTCATTTATGATGTTTTTAACTACTATTCCGATGAAATTAGCATTAGGATATTTTTCCAGTAATTTTTTTGTTATTGTTATTTTCATTTAATACCTTTAAAACATATCTTGTTTTTAATATTTTCTATCTCCAAAAATTCCTGTTCCAATTCTTACCATATTTGATCCTTCTTCAATAGCAATCTCGTAATCATGGGTCATGCCCATTGAAAGATAAGTTAAATTTGTTTTGTCAAATAACTTCTTCATTTTCCTGAAATAAGGCCTTGTTTTTTCAGGGTCTTCAAAATAAGGTGTGATGCACATTAAGCCTTGAATTTCAATATTTTTTAGTTTTGAGATTTCTTTTATTAACTCAATTGTTTCTTCAAATCTGCAGCCGGATTTTTGGGATTCATCGCCGATATTAACCTGAATGAGAATATTTTGAATCTTGTTTATATTTCCGGCTCTTTTATTGATATCTTTAGCTAATCTCAATGAATCAACACTTTGTATTAAATCTGCAAACTCAACGGCCTTTTTAACCTTATTTGTCTGCAGAGATCCTATGAGATGGAATTCTGTGCCTTTTTCCTTTAAGAAATCTCTAAGCCGGGCATATTTTTCAGCAGCTTCCTGTACACGGTTCTCTGCTATGGTTTTTGCTCCGGAATTTATTGCCTCTTTTATCTCATCAATTGAACGTGTTTTTGTTACTGTAACTAATGAAACGTTCTTGTTTTGGATTTTTTCAAAGATTTTATTTAAATTATTTGTAATCAGAGACATTTTTCTCGCAGGCTTTCTTTATTTCTTTAATAAAATCACTTAGTTCATTTAAACATTTTTCTTTTTCAGTGGTTCTTTTGTTTTTATTGATGATATCCTTTACAGACATTGAGGACTTGAATTAAGATAGGGTAAACTATTATATCTGATAATAGCATAAGCTGTTTCAGCTCTTCTTCTGACATAATTGCCTTTTCCGGGTTTCCTGAGAAAATACTGAACCTCACCGCTAACAATTGCTTCAACTAATTCTGTTTCCCTTATTTTTTCAGTGCCGTTTTTTCCGTTTACTGTCAATGGGTTAATTAAGGGGATAGTATGAATGCATCTGATTTCAATATTGCCTTGATTATTCTCAATCATTTTTAATAGCTGATCTAGTGTCATTTTAATTTACCTCTGGTTCTTTTGTAGGATAAAATATGGGAGTGCCTGGATTTGAACCAGGACTTTTTAGTCTGGAGCTAATTATACTAGCCGGTTTATACTACACTCCCAGAAAAACTTATAACACAACCAATGAACACAGAACTAGCGCCAACATCCAAATAACAGGTCTTTAAAGTTATAACTAGAAAAAAGAACTAATTTGCTAGTGCCAGCGGCAATCAACTCTTTGCATAGCATGTTAATAAACAGAGGTTATATAAAAAACTATTGTTAAATTAATAGATGCAGTCAGATTTTTTGTGTTTTATATCCTCTTAATTTTTTAAAAAAATTCTTTATTTTTTATTTTCAGGCTTGAAAAAAGGACAGAATAAAAAATCATCAAACAAAAATAATTCTAATTTAAAATTTTTAATTTAGGCTTGGTGAACATCTGCCGGTTGCTCCTTAATCTCAAAGTAGATGTTCCCCAAGCGCCCCTTGTAATTAAACAAGCACAGGAAGCAATTGAGGGACATTATCAATTTACAATCAGGGTACAATCAGGGGCATTGTGCTGTTTTCTCTCAATAACTAAATAAAAAAAATTATTCTCAATTCAATTTCTTTACATAATTTGTCAGTATTAATTAGACTATGATTCAATTATCTTTTTAATGACTTTTACAGCGGCACTTCTTTTGTGTGGATAAGCAGCAATGCATATGTTGATATGAAAACAATCCCCTGAATCAGTTAATATGTATTCATTATTTAATAATTTTTTCTTGTCTAG
>JAFGRO010000042.1 GCA_016935095.1 Candidatus Woesearchaeota archaeon | reverse complement strand
CTGATTGTCAAATTGGCAGTACAACTGCCAATAA
Organism: Candidatus Woesearchaeota archaeon; assembly: GCA_016935095.1. Taxonomy (GTDB): domain Archaea; phylum Nanobdellota; class Nanobdellia; order Woesearchaeales; family GW2011-AR15; genus WJJD01. The sequence goes on along the minus strand of JAFGRO010000042.1, from coordinate 11,171 downwards.
TTATTAAGAATTCTAAGAATTAATGTGTTTCCTCACTTAACTTGACTTTGCCAAAGAAGCAGCAAATTTACCTCTTGTTGATACTACAAGAGATCTATTAAGATTATTTTATATGTATAGAATAATTAGTCTTCTTGAGTATAAAATTAACTCTGTCAGTTAAAGGAGTAATTAATATTCTTATCTCTCCCACTTCACATCAATCTTTCTGGCTGCTTTAACTGCATCCAGTCTCTTTACAAATAAATTATGCGGTGCTTTCCTGACCCTATCAGGATTATCTTCTGCTTCTTTCTTAATTTTTTTCATTACTGTAATAAACCTGTCCATTGTCTGGATGCTTTCTGTCTCTGTTGGCTCAATCATGATTGCGCCATGGACTATTAAGGGGAAATATATTGTAGGGGCATGTATGCCGTAATCTAAAAGCCTTTTTGCAATATCTGCTGTTGTGACATGGTTCGGCATGTCTTTATCAGACAAAACAAATTCATGCGCGCATGTTCTTTTATATGGCAGATCAAATTCATCCATCAGCTTTACTCTAAGATAATTTGCATTTAACACTGCATTTTCTCCTGCATCTTTTAAGCCTTTTGCTCCTAATCCTCTTATATATGTGTATGCTTTTACAATCACCCCGAAATTCCCGAAAAAGCAATGTACTTTGCCAATAGAATCTTTGTTTGAACAATCCAATGAATAATTATTATTCTCAAATTTTATTCTGGGATCAGGCAGGAATTTTTTTAATTTTCCGCATACGCCGACAGGACCAGAGCCAGGGCCTCCGCAGCCATGAGGTGTTGAAAAGCTCTTGTGAAGATTTAACTGGATTACATCAGCTCCAAGGTCTCCAGGCCTTACCACTCCTAACATTGCATTCATATTAGCTCCGTCTATGTAAAGCAAAGAGCCGTTGTCATGGAGAATCTTTGCAATCTGCTCAATATTCTGATCAAATAAGCCAAGAGTGTTAGGATAGGTAAGCATTAATGCAGCCACATCTTTGCTGATAATTTTTTTAAGCTCTTTAATGTCAACATTGCCTTTTTTATCAGATTTTACTTCTAATGTCTCAAAACCGCAGTGTGCAGCGCTTGCGGGATTTGTGCCGTGAGCTGAATCAGGAATTAATATTATCTTTCTAGCTTCATTGATGCTTTTAAAATATTTTTTTATAATCATCACACTTGTTAATTCGCCGTGAGCTCCTGCTGCAGGCTGCAATGTATAAGAGTGCATTCCTGTAATCTCGGAAAGATATTTTTCAATTTCAAATAATAATTGCAGGCTTCCCTGTTGAGTCTCTTCTGGAGCTAATGGATGAACATCTGCAAAGCCAGATAGTTTAGCAACATCCTCATTTATCTTAGGATTATATTTCATAGTGCAGCTTCCTAAAGGATAAAAGCCAAAGTCAACACCAAAGTTTCTTCTTGACAATTCAGAATAATGCCTTATTACATCAATCTCTGCCAATTCAGGCAGATTAAGATTTTCTCTTAAATAATTATTAGGGATGCTTTTTTCTACTTCAACATCAAACTCATTTAAATCAACAGCAGCTCTCCCGGGAGATGATTTTTCAAATATCAGTTTCATTTTTACATCACCTCCAGCACTTTAATCATATTGTCAATTTCCTGTTTTGAGTTCATTTCTGTTGAACAGAATAACAAGCAGTTTTCTAACTCAGGATAATCTTTGCTAAGCTCATAACCGCCAATAATATCCTTTTTCAAAAGTAATTTATTGATTAAAGAAGAGTCATCGCACTTAACAACAAACTCATTGAAAAAAGGCACTGAAAACACCTCTTTGAACATAGGCATCTCAATTAATCTTTCATATAGATAATGTGCTTTTTTCATTGAATTACCTGCAATATCTTTTAGTTTTTTTCCGACTGTAGCCAAATAAACAGCAGCAGCCAGCATGCAGAGAGCTTCATTTGAACAGATGTTTGAAATGGCTTTTTCCCTTCTGATATGCTGCTCTCGGGCCTGCAAATTTAATAGATATCCTTGTTTTCCGTTTGCATCAGTGGTTTTTCCGACAATCCTTCCGGGAATAAGTCTCATGAATTTTTTCCTGCATGCAATTATGCCGAGATAAGGCCCTCCGAAACTTATCGGAATCCCAAAAGACTGTCCTTCTCCTGCAACAATATCAACACCAAGATCTCCTGGTGCATTAAGGATTCCCAAACTTATTGCATCTGAAAAAGTTCCTATCAAGAGAACTCCTCTATCATGCGCAATACCTGCAATTTTTTCAAGATCCTCTATATTGCCAAAAAAATTAGGGGACTGCACAATGACAGCAGCAGTATTCTCATTAATCCTGTTTTTCAAATCATCTATTGATGTAAGTCCTTCATTATGTTCTATCTCTATTAATTCAATATCTCCTGCATCAGCATAGGTTTTTACAACCTCTCTATAATAAGGATGGACTGTCTTTGAAATCAAAATCTGGTTTTTTGTTTTTTGATATGCAAGAGCCATAGCCATACTCTCGGCAAGAGCTGATGCACCGTCATACATTGATGCATTTGTAATATCCATTCCAGTAAGATTGCATATCATTGTTTGATACTCATAGATTGCCTGCAGTATTCCCTGTGAGATTTCAGGCTGGTAAGGGGTGTATGCAGTATAAAATTCTGATCTTGAGATAACATGACCTACTGTGCTCGGAATAAAATGATTATAAGAGCCCGCCCCCCTGAATATTGATAAATTAATTTTGTTTTTCCGGCTTAAATTAATCATGAATTTTTTTAACTCATGCTCAGGCATTGGCTTTGGCAAATCCAGTTCTCTTTTTAATCTGAATTTAGCAGCTATATCCTTAAAGAGACCCTTCTTTGATTCAGCATCGATTGATTCCAACATAAATTTCTGTTCTTCAGCTGTATTCGGAATAAAATTCATCTTCCCCTCCTTTACAAACTAATTCAACCTCTTTTTTCAAGAAAAAACAAAAAATCAAAATCTAATGAGCTTCTTTAGCTACAAAATCATCATATTCCTGAGCAGACATCAGGCTTTCATCCTGTTTCTCTACTTTGATTTTAGCAATCCAGCCTTTGTCATAAGGGCTTTGGTTAAGCAGTTCAGGATGCTCTTCAAGCTCTTTATTTGCTTCAGTTACTTCTCCGTCTGCAGGAGCAAAAACATCACTTACAGACTTGACAGATTCAATAACCGCAAAAGGCTTTCCTGCTTCAGTTTTTCTGCCGGGTTCAGGAAGCTCGACAAAAACAATATCTGTGAGAGCATTTTGCGCATGGTCAGTTATTCCCACAATCCCTGTATCTCCCTCTATCTTAATCCATTCATGTTCTTTTGAATATTTTCTATCTGATGGTGTGGACATTTTAGATTACCTCCTCAAACATTATTTTAAACTTATAAAAATGAAAAATAAATTGGGATTTAAATAATTTCTTTTTTTAATAATTTTCATTTACTTTTAATAATACTTTTTTTAATTTTTGTAATTGAGGAAAAACACACGTTGCCCTCACTGTGATTGAAGATGTCCCTCAATAGCTCCCTTCTCTTATAAAATCAGAAGGGGCTCTTGGGGAACTTCTACTTTGAGATTCAGGAGCAATTATCTCTTTTCCCCAAGCCTGATTTATTAATTTAAAAGGAATTTACAATTTATGTATATATTTTTTTTCTCCCTGCCTGAATTCATAAAAAGGTCTTTTCATTATTTTAGCTTTATATAACCTATCTCTTATTTTGATTTCAACTTCATTTCCGGTCATTGCATTTTCTGTTGTCACATAACCCATGCCAAGACCTTTTTTAGAAGTAGGAGAGAAAGTGCCTGATGTGACATGACCTGTTTTTTTTCCATTCTTCAGTATTTCATGATTATGCCTTGGAACACATCTTTCAGTCATTTCAAAACATATTATCTTTCTTTTCAGGCCTTCCTGCTTTTTCTTTTCCAGAGCTGTTTTCCCGATAAAATTTTTATTAAAACTAACCTGCCAGCCAAGCCCTGCTTCTAAAGGAGTTGTGGTTTCATCAATGTCATTTCCATATAAGCTGTAGCAGCACTCTAACCTTAATGTGTCTCTTGCTCCTAATCCAATTGGCTTTATGCCGTGCTCTTTTCCTGCTTCTAATAATAAATTCCATAATTTAACTGCATCTTCTGTGCCAGCATATATTTCAAAACCGTCTTCTCCTGTATATCCTGTCCTTGAAATGATTACAGGGATATTATTTATTTTGTCTTCAACAAAACGAAACCTGTTTAAGTTTTTTAAATCAAATTCAGTAAGCTTTTGCAGGATTTTCTCTGAAAAAGGGCCCTGCAGGTCAATCTTTGCAGTTTTATCTGAACTGTTTTTGATTTCAATCTCTTCATCTGTCTTTATTTTATTCATCCAGTTAAAGTCCTTTTCAATATTTGATGCATTTACAACTATCATGAACTTATCCTTATTAAACCTGTACACAAAACAGTCATCGATAATTCCACCGTTAAAATTGCAGATAGTAGAATAAAGAGCTTTGCCGCTGACTAATTTCTCAACATCATTTGTTATAAGTTTCTGGATAAATTCTTTAGAATTAGGTCCTGTAATTTCAATTTCGCCCATGTGGCAGATATCAAATAATCCTGCATTTGTCCTTGTTGCTGTATGCTCATCAATGACATTAGAATATTGGACAGGCATATCCCAGCCGCCAAACTCAACCATATTTGCATTAAGTTTTAGATGCTCTTCATATAATGGAGTTTTTTTTAGCATTCATTATTCACTTCAATAAAAATATCACCCCTCTTTAATCAAAGATAAAATAAATTGTTTTTTAAAAATATTTGTGTTGTGGATAAATAGAAAAGAAAAAAACAAGTATTGAATAAACTAAAAAATTAAACAGGAGGATTTGCAAGATAATGTACTGCATTATAAAGCCTTATTAAAGGAGCATCAATAGATATGTCTTGTTTAATCATCTCTTCGGTTTCCTGCCTGATTGTTTTTTCTCCTTTAATTGAATAATCCATTATCGCATTTTCTAATGCATCATATTGCTCAAAAAAGGATTCACCTATTTTTAGTATTATGCCTTTTTTTTGCGAATCGCCGTAAGGAATACTATAAAAACCCAATAGCCCATAAAAATTCCTTTGTACTGGTTCTGTAACCAGCGGGTTTTTCTCTCTTGCATCAGGAAATAATCTCCCATACAATAAATCTGTCAGTTCCTGTCTTGTAACATCGTTCCTCTCTGCCAGAATACCTACCCTGTCCAGATCATATTCATCAAAGACAGAATAATCTATTTTTTCAGCGAAATATTTAGAGTAATCCTGTGAAAGCCCTTGGAACATTGAGGAGAGATAATTCTGTATAACCTTTCTTTTTCTTTTGTGTCTTCTTCTTCCGAGTCTTGCTCCTCTCTTTTCATTATCTTCATCTATTTGTTCCCAAATTTCTTTTTTTGTAGTTTTTTTCCCTCTATTGCCTTTGCCCATTAAAAATCACTTTTTGTTGTTTATTAGAATATATATTCCACTTTTTTCCTCAGAAAAAAAAACTTATATAAAAATCTTTTCTGTTCTAATATTTTTTATACATGAACATAAGTAGAAAGAATCTGCTCTAATTCATTTACAGGTCCTGCTAAGAATGTTTTTACTCCTTCAATTGCTTCTTTCCCGTAAACAGACATATATGCTGATGCATAAGCTCCAAAATCATGAGCTGTTTCTATTAAGCGCTGGGCTAAAGGCAAATCTCTTTGATTAAGCTGTGCCATCTGCAGCACATTATTAAATATTCGGGAGCCTTCATCAAGAGCTTCAGGGGATTCTGGTCTGTATAAAAAAGTTAAAGCTGCACACCCTATACAACCAACTGTTCCTCCAGCAACAACCACCCAAAAGAAAGCTTTTTCAACTGGATGGAAACTATTGTATATAGCTCTGAGAGAAGGCTTTTTACCAGATGGGTCCATATCATGTCTCATCTTAATCTCATGAATAAGAAATATTCTTTTACATAAATACTTTTTCTTATTGCTGTTGTTTAGGCATTAAATCAATAGCCTCATTATAAGCGTCTGCAATTTTCAATTTTGCCATAAATTATATAAATATCTTCAACATATTAAATAATATGAGAGAAAAGTTTAATGTTATTATTGAACAGGGAGAAGATGGATATCTTATTTCTGATGTAGTTGAGCTTTCAGGATGCCATACCCAGGCAAAGACGCTTGATGAACTTATAAAAAGAACAAAAGAAGCTATTTCATTGTATCTTAGTGTTAAAAAACCGGAATCCGGAAGAACAAAGTTTCTAGGCCTTCAACAGGTTGAGATTGAGGCTTAATAATGTCTAAATTGCCATTAATTACAGCTAAAGATATGAGTAAAATTTTGAAAAAATTAGGATTTATATTCAAAAGGCAGCAGGGAAGCCATATGTTTTTTGAACATCATGATGGAAGAACTACTGTAATTCCAAATCATCCTGGAGAAGAAATAGACAGAGGACTTCTTAATAAAATAGTCAAACATGATTTGGAATTAAAAAGAGAAGAATTTCTAAAATATGTTTAGACTTTATTGTTTTTATGCTTTAGGCATCAGATCAATAGCCTCGTTATATGCGTCTGCAATTGCTTCTTTCAATGCTTCTGCATACGTAGGATGAGGATGTATTGTATTCATTATCTCTTTTGCAGGGATTTTGTTTTTTATAGCGACTGCTGCCTCTGAAATGAACTCAGTCACATTATGGCCGAGCATCTGGCATCCAACTATTAAATCATCTTTGATTACAACTTTAACAAATCCTTCTGTGTGGGCTTCTCCTCTTGCTCTGCCGTTTGCTATGAAAGGGAATTTACCAACTAATGGAGACTCAGCCTCATTTTCTTTTAGGCCTGCTTCAGCAACCTCCGGATTTGTGTAAATGCACGCAGGAACAGTATATTCCATCTCTGCATTATGTCCCATAATGTTTTCTGCAGCAATAATTCCCTGGTGGATGCCGACATGCGCAAGAATGCTTTTTCCTGTAATATCGCCTATTGCATAAATTGTAGGCTTGTTTGTTTTTAAGGCTCCATCAACAGCAATGCCTTTTTTATCATATGCAATCCCGAACTTATCAAGCTCTTCAATATTAAGATTGGCCCTTCTGCCGATTGCAACAAGAATCTTGTCTGCATTTAAATCAAGTTGTGCATTATTTTCAAGGTTCTGCACTTTTACATTGTTTCCTTCAACAGAAAGAACCTTATGTTTTGTAAGCAGATTAATGCCCTTTCTCCTGTAAATCTTTTCAAGCTCTTCTGAAATTTCATTGTCGCAGATAGATAAGCATTTATCAAGCATTTCAACAACAGTTACCTCTGTCCCTAAACTTGAAAATAATGTAGCGAATTCCATGCCGATGACTCCTCCTCCGACAACAATAAGCTTTGCAGGAATCTCTTTAATCTGCAGAAGTCCTTTGCTTGAAAGCACGGTCTCGCTTAATCTAATAAAACCTGGAATCAAAGGAGACGAGCCTGTTGCAATCACAATGTTTTTTGCTTTTATCACCTGCTCATTAACCCTGACTTCTGTTTCAGAAACAAGTTCAGCATTGCCGCTGATAAGATCAACATTATTTGCTTTTAGCAGGGATTCAATGCCTTTTCTTGAAGCCATGACAACCCTGTCTCTGTGAGAGCAGACTTTTGAAAAATCAACATTTGGATTATCTGCATTTATTCCGAACCTTGATGATTTTTTTATCATTTCAAATACCTTTGAGACAGAAAGCATTGCTTTTGTGGGGATGCATCCCCAGTTTGTGCATATCCCTCCTGCAAGGTCTTTTTCAACAACACATGCTTTCCCATGCAATTGAGAAATCCTTATTGCGCAGGTATAACCTGCAGGCCCTGAGCCAATAATAACAGCATCATATTCCGGAATTTTAATCACCTTATTATATAATCAATAATATACTCTCCAAATATAATCTACAAATTAAAAAAATAAGAAGGAGTTAATAAAACTTTACATATTATCAATAGCTTTCTGCATTAGCGGGATAATAGCTTCAGCCTCTTCTTTAACCATTCTGCCGAGCTTTGCCCATTTGAATTCTCCTGAATCCATGTCTCTATTTTGACGGGATATCTGCATCTTTGGAGTGCCTTCATTATATGAATAAACACTTACAGTCAGCTTTGTTGCTTCAAACTCTGCTTCTTCAGAAAATATTTCTTTATCCAGTTCTTTGTCATATGCCATTTAAACACCTCGTTGATTCAGAAAAAGATTTTGAAAAGCTTTAAAAAATTTTTGATAAAGTAGTTGTATGATATTTTCTAATTGTTTTTTATTTTCCAATAATTTCTTTTCTTTTAATTTTTTATTTTAGTAATTGAGGGATATCTCTTGTTGCCCCTGCTGTGATTGAAGACGTCCCTCAATAGCTCCCTGTGCTTATTCAATTAGAAGGGGCGCTTGGGGAACTTCTGCTTTAAGATTCAGGAGCAACCAGCAGTTTTCCCAAAGCCTTAAATAAAATTAAAAAAAATTTGAATTAGGTTATTAAATTGTTTTCCCCAAGCCTGAAAATTTTTATTAAACTAATTTAAAAAAACTCTATGTGATACTCAGGGGGTTTCTTATTTAATTTAATATTCAATCCCTGCTCTTGCCTGGATTCCCTGCTGAAACGGATGTTTCACTTCCCGGATTTCAGAAGCATAATCTACTAATTCAAGCAAATTGCCTGGGCAACATAATCCTGTGAGTACCAATTCCAGATTTGATTTCCTGCATTTAGTAATAAACTCACCAATATCACTATATGTAAACGGCCTGTTGCCTCTTGAACCATATAATGGGACATTTAGTATTTCATCACAGACTAGAAGATTAGTGGTATAAGGCAACTGCAAAATATGTTCAAGGCAGGAAAGAGCATGTCTTTTTTGTGATTCTACTAATCCAATATTTAAGTCTGCCCATTCATGCTCGCCAGGACAAAAATAATCTATCTGGGGTATATTTGCAAGGATAGTTCTTTCATTGCTTTTCCCGTCTTTCATGAACTGGACAAATGCGACTTTAAGACCATAACCTGCAGCTCTTATAGCTATCCCGATTGCAGCACAGGTTTTATCTTTGCCCCGGCCATATATTGCGTGAACCATGCCATAAACAGACGGGTCTACTATATTATTTAGTATTTCAGATTCTGGCTTTTTATTCATTCCAAATATTTGCCAAGAAATAGTTCTTGGACAACTCCTCGATCCATTGATTATAGAGGCAAGCGTTCCGGCTTTTACGGCTGCGGGTCAGTGAGGGATTTTCACCCAGCTTCCCTTGCCTTATTCTTTAATAAATTTAATAATATTATAAATCTATTGTTTAAAAATTAGGAAGATTAACAAGAAAACATAATTTAATTATTCAAACATCCCTCAATAGCTTCAACAATTGCCTCTGCAGTTATCCCGTAGGGAGTGATGTTATTTTTTTCAAAGAATTCCTTGATCTTTTTTATCAAATTATCGCGATTAATTTCTTCATTGACCAGTTCTTTTTCAAGCTGCTCGATTGCCTCTTCAGGATAAATAAAGAAATCGCCTTTTATCTGGATGCTTTTTATAGTATTATCTTTATATTCCAAATCCAGCTTAATTAATTTCTGCCCCGGTTTTTTTAATATGAATTTTGATTTCATTATATTAAATTACTAATACTCAAGCCCTTTATACAACGGGAACTTTTCACATAATCCCTTTACTTTTTCTCTTATCTCTTTTAGTAATGGATTGTCCTTAATTTCTTCCCTGAATCTGTCCAGGTTAGATTTTCTGGTTTCTTTATCTTCACCGAGCTCATACTCCTTGACTTCATGTATGATCTGGGCAATCCATTCACCGATGAGCTTCATCTGCTCTTCTTTCATTCCTCTTGAAGTTAAAGCAGGAGTGCCTAATCTTATTCCGGAGGGATAATAAGGTGAAGAAGGCTCTGCGGGAATTGTGTTTTTGTTTGTTGTTATTGCCGCAATATCAAGAGCTTCCTGCACAAATATTCCTTTGCCTTTCCCAAAAGGCGTTAAATCAATCAGGCATAGATGGTTGTCTGTTCCATTGGTCACAAGCTTTATTCCGTTGTTCATAAGGGAAGCTGCCAATGCTTTGCAGTTCTTTACAATCTGCGCCCCGTATTCTTTGAATTCAGGCTTTAATGCCTCTCCCAGAGTCACTGCAATTGCAGCTGTCTTATGGTCATGGGGCCCGCCCTGAATTCCAGGGAATATTGCCTTATCTATTTTATTAGCCAGCTCAGGGTCTTTTTCAAGGCCTTTTTTAGTCACCATAATCATTCCGCCTCTGGGGCCTCTTAATGTTTTATGAGTAGTGGTTGTTATGATATGCACATATGAAGACGGGCTTTTATGGGCTCCTGCGACAACGAGCCCTGCAATATGTGCAATGTCTGATGCCAGATAAGCTCCTGCTTCATCTGCAATCTCAGCATATTTTTCAAATTCTATTTCTCTGGGATAAGCTGTTGCACCGCACCATATTAATTTCGGCTTATGCTCTAAAGCCAGTTTTCTTAATTCCTCAAAATCAACATAGCCGTCTGATTTTGTATGATAGGGAATACTTTTAAAAAAAAGCCCTGTTGCAGAGACTTTCCATCCGTGAGTCAGATGCCCGCCGTCTGTGAGATTCAATCCCATGATAACCTCTCCTGGCTTGCATGTTGCCATATATACTGCAAAATTAGCAGGGCTTCCTGAATAAGGCTGGACATTAACATGCTCAACATTGAATAATTTTTTTGCCCTTTCTATAGCAAGTTCTTCAATCTCATCAATAAAATCATTTCCGCCGTAATACCTTTTTCTGGGATAACCTTCTGAGTATTTGTTTGTCAGGACAGAGCCTAATGCTTCTAAAACAGCCCTGCTAACAAAATTCTCACTAGGGATCATTTCAAGACCGTATTTTTGTCTTTGAAGCTCTCTTTTCAGAATATCAGATGCTTGTTTATCTTCCTGTTTAATAAATTCAATCAAATGAACCACCCCACAATTCAAAAAAAGTTTATTGTATTTAAATTTTTGTAATTGAATTTTATTTTACTTTTAATTTATT
>JAFGRO010000041.1 GCA_016935095.1 Candidatus Woesearchaeota archaeon | reverse complement strand
TTTCCTGTAATTTTAATAGGATCCAACCCAGTAGGATCTTTAAAGCTAAGTGGATTATTTGAACAATAAACATACCAATTTGTTCCAACTAATCAGCTGTCATCTTAAAACAAAGGAAATATCAAAGAACCGGTCTCTCCTAAAAATCAACCACCAAATAAGGCAACGCCTTAAAAAATATATAACATAAATCAATGAGCTAATCAAATTTTAATTCATAAAAATGTCGCACCGGTGCGACAAAATTTAAATAATTTCAGCAATTAAGTCATCAATAAATTCTTCAATTTCCAAAGCCGACATATTTGGTGTAATCTGTTTAAACATTGAAGCTTTCTTCTTTTCTTTTTCTTGCTCCGATAAATTAGTTTTATCAATTGCGCTTGCGCCTTCTGTAATATGACGCATTTTTTTATGACCAAAATCCAGCACTTTGTTTTGAGGAAAATAATTAGGATATGACATCATTAATTTAAAAATTCCAATATAAATATAAATGGTTTGTCTTGAAAATCCCAATCTTTCAGTGCAAAATTCTTCAAATGTTTTAAACTCAATCTTGTAGAGCTTTCTTTTATGAATAGTCAAAATGCTTTCTGCTAATGTAATAAAATTCTTTTCAATTTCTCTTTTTGATCTGATTGCTTCATTTAATAAATTATTGTACTCTTTAACATCTTTTGGATCTTGTTTTTCAATTAAACTATCGTCTCTTGCCATTTTTCATTCTCCTGTTTTAGATAATATCAATAAAATTAATCATTTTCAACAAACAATTCATTCTCCCTCGGATGATGGGTTTTATACATTTTTTTTAGATTTTCAACGATTTCACGGGTATAGATAACGGTTGTTTCAATGGATTCATGCCCTAAAAGCGACTGTACATAGCGGATATCAGCTCCATGAGTCAATAAATGGGTAGCGCAGGAATGCCGCAGGCTGTGAGGAGTCGCCTTTTCTTTTTCAACTCCCGACAGCTTTAAATATTTTTTAAATAACTGCCTGATGGATGATTTTGACAGCCTTCTTGCTTTACCAGACAAGAACAGGGCATCATTTTTCTTTTTAGTGAGAAAATATGCCCGGTATTTCTTTATCCATTTTTCAAGATAACCTTTTGCAACATTGCCCAGCGGTACAATCCGGTCCTTGTTTCCTTTGGATTCACGGATAAATACTTCATTCAAACTGAAATCAATATCACTTACATTTAAATTTGATACCTCGCTGACCCTCATTCCTGTTACATACATCAGCTCAAAGATACTTCTGTCCCTGTATCCCAAACCTGTTGCTGTTTCGATACTTTCCAAAAATTGAATAACCTCTTTTTCTGTGAGAATGACCTTTAATCCTGCTTTTTCCTTAAAATATATTTCTGTCCTTTCAAAGGGATTGACCAGTATCATATCATGACGCTGTAAGGCAAAAAACAGCTCTTTTAATGCAGACAGAGAAATATTTTTTGTAGTTGCAGAATAATCATTGTCCGCCAGATAAAGAAACCAGTTTTCAATATCGGCAGGTTTTATGTCCCGGATATCAATTGCAAGGTTGTCCAAATATCTTTTTACTTCCCGCACCTTTCGTTTAATGGTTTCTTCCTGCAAACCCCTGCCTTTTAAATAATCCTCATAGAATAAAATATATTTTAAGTTATCCATTGCGAGCCTCTCTGGGGTGATGTTTGGCAATAATATTTTTTAAATCATCTTTAACAACATGAGTATAAATCTCGGTATTCCTGATATTTTTATGTCCTAAAAACTCCTGAACTTCCCTGATTCCTGCTCCTGACCGCAAAATATGAGTGGCAACACTATGACGGAAACTGTGGCTTGTAATCAGCTTTAAATCCAGCCGTTTGCACTCCCATTTTAGCTTCCTGTTTAACATACAGCGGATTGTTGTCTTTTGTTTCTGCGGAAATAAATAACCGGTTATTTTGAAAATTTTAATGTAGCTCTTTAAGTTCCTTAAACAGACTTCATTTAAATAAGTTTTTCTTGCAGTATCCGTTTTATGCTCATACACCTTCAATGTTCCTGTTTCAAAATCAATGTCAGATACCTTTAAACTGACTGCCTCACTGATTCTGAGTGCTGCTGCATACAACAGTTCTGATAATGTTTTCAACATCAAATCATTTTTTGTAACAACAGCAAAATGATTTAGCAATTTTCCAATGTCGCTAACTGTCAAAATACTTTTGGGCAGTATTTTACCTGTTTTTAGATTGGTTTTTGTATAAAAGGGATTGGAATAACAGTAATTTTTATTCACTAAAAAGGAATAAAAAGCCTTGATTCTGTTCAGTTTGTTGTTGATGGTGCCTCTTGACAAATCTTTGTCCTGGGTCACAAGAAAAGTTTTGTATTCATCGCAAATTTTATCTGTTACGGATTCATAATTTTGATGATTTTCCGATAGATAATTTAAATATTCTGTTACGCTTGCAATAAAGTTATCTACTGACCGGATATCTTTAAGCTTTAAATAGGTTTTAAACTCATTTAATATTTTACTCATAATAATTTTCCTTTTTTCACCGAGCTTCCGACCTCCTGTCTCGCTCGGTATTTGTTCATCCTTGAACTTCAGGGGTGTATGTCTTTTCGTGAACCAAATGACCCACATTCAAACCCTGCCTTTTTCTTTCATTTTTAAGCATTTTTACGCTTTTTTAATTCAAAAGTGGGTCATGACCCGCTTTGACCCGGTTGACCCACTTTTCTGCAAAATCTATATTAATTCTGCAAAATACTATCCATTTCATCAGGAGTCGGTATCATGGATATATCAATATGATTTAAATTCTCATCTGCAATTAAAGAGTATTCTGCCCTTGAACCTCTACCGCCAAATTTTACTTTTAAATACTCATAATCTACCAACACCTTAATATATCGTTTAACAAACATCTGATTAAAACCTGTATGCTCCCTGATTTCCCGCTGACTGACCGTAACTTCATTGGCTTTGATACTCTCTGCGTCTGCGTTTTCTCTTGCAATCTCTCTTACAGCTTCATAAATTGTTACTGACTGCTGTGGTATTTCCGATATGGTTGACTGCAATACATC
>JAFGRO010000040.1 GCA_016935095.1 Candidatus Woesearchaeota archaeon | reverse complement strand
TTGCTCTTTTTTTGCATTGTTCTTTCACTTTTTCAACCTCAGAACAATGCACGCCCGTGTAAACACGGGCTAGTTGACTTTGCCGGTATTTATCCAATAGGAGAGAATGAGTACTGGAATAACTTCCTGGGTTCACCTTGAGCCATGGCTTTTAGACTACCTATTAGCTGGGTCAGAATTTGATGAATATGAAACAAATGGTAAATTGTGGAATCCAAAAACCAGAGGGCTTATTGTTAATCCACACTGGGAAAAACCATTTATGGTTGTTGGACCAAGAGAAGGGTTAGGGCAGGGGTTTTGTGGATGCATAAATGCTCTTCCTGACTCTCGTGGTTTTGTTTTAGTTCATGATAAAAAAATTAATCTATATGAATATAATTCCGCTCTTCACAGATTTATTTCAACATTTGTCTATACGGCATATACTTGTTTAGATGACACCTCTCTTACATTTGAAAAGGAAGTCTCAACAAGAAAAACCATTGATTTTTATGTAGATGTTCCAGGCACTGAAACTGGAAAAGGTGGAAAACTCTTTCATAATAATCTTTCTTATAGAATTAGACTTTATTTTACAGATGATCTTTGTGATTCTTTGAGAGTAATAATATCTCCTTTTGATGATTATAAGTCTCAACAAGCAAGAGGATGGAATCTTTCAGAACATAATCCTGAATATGATGGAGACCTAGATGCCCTTCTTGAACAAGAAAAGTGGAATAGTGAATTAATTTACTGTCAAAGAGCAGATTTGACAGAAGGAGAAGAACCTTACAGTGAGATTAATTTCTTATGGAATAGAATCCTATCAAAACTTCTTCAATATAATGCAGAAATTGTGGGTTGTGTATGTAAGGAGAGATATTATTGGCAACCATTTCCATGGGGGCATGAAGGGGAAAATTCTTTTCAGGAAGAACATCTTTCTCAACAAGCGCCAAAAGATGAACCACCAATAATTACTATGACAAACTCATGGGGAAGAATTATAATTGATTTATGTTATATATATCACAATGGATTATTTTCATGTGAATCTGTACTAGGAAATAAACTTCCTCAGGCGGGATTTCAGGAATTTAATGGATTGGTTCAGAAGTTATATACTAGAGAAACTCCACCAGATACATATATTAATATTGAATTTGAAACAAGTTATAATTCAAAGGCAATAGGGGGAATGGTTGAAGCCTGTAAAAGTATTTATTCTGCATTAGAAAAAAATGAAATAGGTATATTCCCTCGTTCAACTAGAAAATATCATTTGTATTTTTCAGGAAATGCAGAGACTATTTGATCTTTTTAATTATATTGTTTGTAACCTTCATATTAAACCCGCAATAAACGCATCTCTTTACTTTTTTATGTAAAGAAGGAGTCATTGGCTGATACTTCATACTATTTTTACATCTTGGACATCTTAGTAAGAGCATTTTCAGAACTTTAGTTTTTATTTTTTTATATTGAATTCCTGCCTTAATTCCTGGATATTTTTATGGAATTTGTTTAAGCTTTCATCTCTTACAGCAATTTCTTTTTTTTCATGTTCTTTTCTTGGAGGTTCTTTTACATGAAATTCATGGATAGGTTTTGGCTTCATTGAATTTATAACAATAAGGATCAAATTAAAAAACAACGCCATAACTACATTAATTATTGCAAGTGCTTCGACCTCCATCCTGGAGAACATAGCACTTTTCACAACGCTTCCCAGGGCATAAAAACCTCCTCCTGCAACTACCGGGAGAAGCATGAACAAAGGCACATATTCAGCGAATTTTATCAGACCAAATGAAATAAAGCTGTTTAAAAAAGCAGGTGAAAATCCAAGTGCGACAAACAATAGCTCTTCGCCAGCAGAGCCGGCTGTATACAAAGTTAAAATAACCAGCGCAACGAGATATGCAAAAAATGAAAACCCTTCAAAAATATATCTCTCTTTTTCAACCTCATATTCTTCAATTGCCTCTTCAACAATATCTTCTGAATTTTCTTCTTTAATCTCTTTTTTTACTTTTTTAACTTCTTTGGACTTTATGCTGCCGAAAAAACTTTTTATAGAAGTCTTAACACCTGAAACAAGATCATTTTGCACTTTGCCTTTAGGCGCATGAGATCTTAAGCCTGATTCTTCTCTTGTAAGCTCTTCAAAACATTCATCAATAATATTCTTGTCATGGCCAGCATTTAACAGGGATTGCTCAATTTGCTCTAAATCTATGCCCTTTTTTTCCTCTTTTCTGATATAGTGCTTTAACTGCTCTTTCATGTAGTAATGAAAATTATCCATACTTTAATTTAAGAAAGCTTAAAGTTTATAAGTTTTATGTTTAGAATTATTAAGATGATAGTTCCTCTTCTGCTTTATCTATCTCTTCTTTATCTTCAGGCACAGGAATTTCTTTATCCTCTTCCTGTTTAAATAATTCATCTGCTATTTCTTTGTCATGGGAGTGTTCTTCTAGTCCTTGTTGTGAAAAGTCTTCTTCTGAGCTGGTGGGTTGTTCTTGTTCATCTTCTCCATCTGTAATTTCATCATCTCTCTCAGCTTCTTCTTCAGATATGTCTTTATTATTCATATCAGGAGATTCATTGTCTTCTGCTTTTTCCAGGTCATCATCATCTTCAGTCTCTTCTTTTTCAGAAATATCTGTGTCTTTTTCCACAGCTCCGGTTTCTTCATAGATCTCTAAATTGCCAAGATGTTCACCTTCAGTTTCTTCAGCAACAGGCTCTTTTTTGGATTCTTGTTCCTGGCTTGAATATACTTCTAATCCATTTATTTTTTCTTTTGCTTCTTCTTGTTCTTCCTGTTTTAGTTCAGGCTTTTTTATATCTTTAAAGAGCTCTTTAATCCCCTTTTTATCATCAACTTCAAAATAATCAAAGAACTTGTTTGCCAGTTTCAGCATGAATGACCTTCCCTGTTTCTCTTTTATTATAAAGCCAAGCTCTTCAAGCTCTTTAATATGATCATATGCTTTATTATGCCTTGTTTCAATAACTTTACTTTGCAGCACAGGTGCCTGCCATGCTATGATTGCAAGCGTTTCAAGAATTGTTTTCGGCAATTCAAGATCAGCTACAATTTTCCTGACTAAATGCAAGTATTTTTCCCTGACAGTGATTTTCCAGCCGTCTTTTTCCTGGATAATCATTAATGGAGATTCTCTCTGTTCATATTCTTTTATCAGTTTTTCAACATTGTTTTTAATTACCTGTTTATTTGATGCATTTGTCAGGCTCTGAATAGTATCTAAATCCATGAATCTTCCTGATGCAAAGAGAATTGCCTCAATCTGGTTTTTAAAATCTTTTTCAGACATTTTTCAGATAATAGAGCCCTCCTTTTTTTACAATTCGCCCTTCTTTTTCAAGAACAGTTAATAATTTCTGTATTTCAGGGATTTTAATGCCTGTTGATTTATTAATCTGCTCAATGCTTTTAGGTTTTATCAAAACAGTCAAAACAAAATTCCTGAGTATTGCAGCCGTGTTCCTGATTAAATTTAAATTTCTCTGCTTATAGTCCTGTATTGCCATATTGACTGTATGAAGTCTTCCCTGTATGTCATTTAAAAAATCAGTGAAATCATTGCTGTTATAGACCAGCTGTTCAGGGTCCATGATTTCAATAGAAGAGGGCATGTAATCAAAGCAAAAACTAATGAGCTCTTTAATGTCTTTTCCAAGAATTTCAAGTTCAACAAAACTTGCATATAAATCAGCTTCTTCCTGTTTTATTGCTTTGGCTATATCTTTTTTTACTATTGATAAAGCTTTGTTTTTTTCAATATTTACAATATAGTCATTTAATGTTTTTGCGACAAATTCTTTTGGTTTTCCGAGTATTTCAACAATTGCCCTGAAATGAACATACCCGTCAGCCACTTTTGATCTAATTTCCCTTTCATTCATGGTTTTTTTAAAAAATCAGAAGTTTATAAGGTTTTTGGAAAGGACGCCGTATCCTTGTTTTTAACATGCTAAAAAACCAGTATACCTTATAAAAATACTTTATTTCCTATCTTTTTTGACCAAAATAATCCCGATGCAAACAGTTAAAACAATTATTAATAAAGGTATAATCCTCTTTGCTTTTTCACTGGAAGAGATATATTCCTGTTTTACAGCATTGCCTGTTATTAAACTGCCTTCTGTGGTCTGAGTTTCTGGTTTTTTGTTTTCAATATCGGGATTTTCATTATAGAATTCAACAGAATTTTCGTATGCTTTTATTTCAGTTTCATTTGTCATGATAATTAATTCTTTAGTGTCAATTATCTCATTATCCTTAATTAAATTCAGTAAAAAAATATTCCTTCCAGGAGAGATATCAACATTAATTTTGGTCTTTGAATCTTCCGGATTGATAAAATCAGTCCCGTAAACAGAATCTAATACTAATGTGAGATTATTCTGAAAATTATCTATTGTTGCATATAGATTAATATTTTCAGAGAGTTTTTTAGATAAAGTATAAAATCTTTTGATTTCAGGTTTTTTAAAAGAGATTACAATCTCATTTTTTCTTTGGATGAATTTAATGTCTCTTGTTATTTCATGTTCTGTTTTTTGTTCGTCTTTTTTAATCTTTATTTTAATCTTATAATCCCCTTCGGTTATATCAACAGGAACATTAATTAACTGAATTGTTTTAGAGTCTAATGGGTTGATTTTATATGTTTCTGAATTTTCGGTTCTCTCACCGGAATAGCATTTAGGGCCCCTGTAAATATAACTCCAGGCAGTATACTCATGACTGCTTTTGTCATCATTGTTGATTTTTAATACTGCCTCAATTTTTTCATCACAATAATATTCTTCTTTTAAGCCGGTTAATTCATAAGGTTCTATGCTTTTTTCTTCACTGGATTCTGTGCTGGCAGCAGATGATTTTGGGCAGAGAGAGTTGGTTATCCCGTTTAAGTATATGTTCTTGCTGTCGCTTGTATCAAGGCCGGCCACAATTAGAGTATAATAACCATTCTTATACTTTCTGTTGCAGTTTGATTTCAATCTTACTGGAATTGTAAAATCCATGCTTTGGAAGTTAGCATAAACATTTGATTGGGTGATGTAGCTTATTTTTTCGTTATTTGCCTCAAGCCATGCTTTTACAGAAGATCCGGATGTATTGCCTTTGTAGGCTTTTACTCTGATCCTGATGAATTCACCGAATTTTGCTGTATTATCTGTGCCAAGATAAATATCTTCTATCTCAATGGATGAATTAAGCTCTTTCCTTCCTTTTATTATTATCAGTTTTTCTGCATAATTGTCATCTAACGAAGTGTCATTACATGCAATATAAGTAAGGTTTGACTTAATTATCAAAACCTGGTCTGATTCGTCTATGCATGGAGTATATGATTTTTTATTTGTGTTCTCTGTAGAATATGGTTTTTTAATTATATTGCCAAACAAATCCTCAATCCAATAAGAAATCCTGAATAAAAAGGACTCATTGTTCAATTTATTATAAAAACCTATTTTTTCAGAGTCATTGAATATTAAATTATCTAAATCTATTGTTAAGGAAATATTACAGCTTATATTGCTTGTATCGATGATAATGACTTCTTTGCAAGCAAAGTCATTCTTATTATTAATATCCTTAGCACTTGAATTAATTATCTTTCCGCAAATTACATAATTCCCTGTTTTATTGAAGACTATTTCTCCTGAGCCAGAAGTGGTATGGGAATTTACAATCACATTGAAAATGTCTTTTTTTAATACCTTATTATCTTTTGTAACATTATAAAAAACAAAAACAGTAATATTATCAGTTGTTCCGGAAACATGCCCAAGATTAGTGATTTTAAATAATTGAGTATACTTAGCATTAATATCAGCAAATTCATCAAGATAAACTTCTAACAAAAGGTCTTTTGAAATAGTTTGATTTTGTATTTCAGTTTCCTCTGCTAACATGTTTTCTTTACATGGGCTTTGTTCTAGCTCAATCCAAGATGAATTGTAGTATGACATGGATTTTCCATTATTCTCTCCTAATGAGCTATTAATCTTTACTTTCTGAATTAAGCTGCCGTTAGGATAAAAAATATAGATAGTGTCATCCTGGCTTAATCCGTTTCCAATAGTGGCCCCTGCAGAATAAACAGAACAATTACTTAAATTGTATATATAGTTATCTTCAACAATTAAGGCAAGTCCTGAATCAGATTTATTTAACAGAACAAGTGAATCATTGGAATCACCGTCAGAGATAAAGAATCCTGTCAAATCATAGTCTGTTAACACCTCAATATATTCTTTATAATTGTCACTTCCAGCTGGATTGTACATAATCTCATTAATATTTACTTCTCCAAAAGCAGAGACCGAAAACAGAAAGAATAAGACAATATAATAAGCTCGCTTCATTTTTTTAAAAAACTAACATAAGACAGCATTCTAAAAAGAAAGGGCATCCTGTCCTATGTTAGTTCCATCTTTAATGGAATAATTAATATAAATCACATGTTTTTATAAATTTTATTAAAATTATGGATAAATTTTTCTGAACCGGGATAAATTATTTTACTGGCAAAAAATAATAAATAAAATTTATTTACCTAATCAAATTGTATCTTAAATTTACACATTATTTACTTCTTAAAAGTTACAGAAAAAGTATTTAATAACTTAATTCTACTTATCAGTTTGAGGTGGGTAATTAATGGCTTTTTTTGATAGTTTTAAAAAAAAAAAGAAGACAATGGACTTTATTAATAAAACTTCCATTAGACCTGAAGGATTACCGACACCGCCTCCTTTACATGATACTGCAGACCAAGAAATACCTGCTTCTGCAGAGTTATCAAAGCCACCAAAACCAGAGTCATTATTGACAAAGCCACAGCCAAAGCCAGTTCAACCAGAGAAAAAGCCACTGTTTACACCTTCTTCTTCGGCTCAAACAACTGCTTCAACTAAATCAATTCAGGACATTCCTCCTCCTTTTCCAGACCATATTATTCCCTCTCCTTCAGAATTACCAAAAAAGTATGTTCCTATGCAATTGCAACACCAAATGGCAGCTATGCATTCAAAACCACGCCCAATGCCAATGCATAAACCTGTTCCAAATGAGCTTCCTGAATTCCCTGTAAAATTGCCTTTAAGGCAATCTTTAAGACTTCCAATTCATGAGATTGAACATCCTGATATAAAGGTCCCGGTGCCACCACCTAATTTAAGAAGTGAGATCTCGCCTTTAGAACTGGAAAAACTAGAAGAGAAATATCTCCATAAACACCCTCCGATGAGTGATATGGAGGCACCATATGATTATGACAAACATAAAAAAATAAAAAAGCCTTTATTTGTCAGAACAGACAATTACAGGCAGATTTTAAATAATTTTATTGATATAAAAGACATATTAACAGAATCTGAAGAAATCATATACAGATTGGAGAATCTAAAGAAAAATGCAGACCTTGAATATTCTGAGCATAAAAGAACCATTGAAGATATTCAAAGAAAATTAATTTATATTGATAAAAGCTTATTTGAAACTTAAGAGGGATAATTATGATGCAACAAGGAATGAATGTTTTTGTTAAA
The DNA here is from genome assembly GCA_016935095.1 of Candidatus Woesearchaeota archaeon. Taxonomy (GTDB): domain Archaea; phylum Nanobdellota; class Nanobdellia; order Woesearchaeales; family GW2011-AR15; genus WJJD01. The sequence goes on along the minus strand of JAFGRO010000040.1, from coordinate 19,617 downwards.
ATTGACGAATATAAGGATATACTGGACATTGTTGGCCTCATCCAGGAAAAAGTAAAAGAGGCCAAGACAATACTGGGAAAAATAAATGACCTGAAAAACCAGGAAGATGCTGAACTGGAGTTATGGAAAAACGGGTTAAATGATGTTGAAAGAAAATTGAATTTCATTGACCAGACCTTATTTGAACCAAAGTTTTAGGAAAATGGCACAGGATAATGATGGGTTTTTTGTCGGAGTAACAAATCCGTTAGATGTGAGAAGGAATGTTCTGGAAAGTTCCAGGGAAATGATTCAGACATTGCAGTCATACGAGAAAATAAAAAAAATAAGAGAATCAAAAGTTAGAAGGATACAACAGCTCAGAACAGTTATACGTGAATTAGACCTCTTATTCTCAAAATTAAAATCAAGTCTGCCTAAAACACATTTAAGGGCAAAGGTAGCAGAGTCTGTAAGCAGCTCAAAAGTAAAATCTTCTGATTCAACTAAACAGATGACTGAATTGGAGAGATTAGAAGAACAGCTTAAAGAAGTTGAGCAGGAAATAGCAAGGGTAAGTTAATTATCTTTTTTTAATAATAAATATTATAAATAAATTCTAACTTCTATTACTTCATTGCCTTAAAGTGGGGATGCCGGAGTGGCCAAACGGGATAGACTCAAGGCATTTGAGTGCAGAGTGTTGCTTTAATGCAATCCAATGAAGAAATCAATGTAAGTCATCTATTGGCTTAGTGCCTACGGGGGTTCAAGTCCTCCTCCCCACATACTTTCAAATTCTTTTAATCGTTTAAAGCCAGTTCTTTTTTAAAATATTCCGCTAAGAATTCTCCAACTACTTTGTTGCCTCTGTAATTCCAATGGCCTTCATTATGGGCTATTAGTTCTTCTCCTCTTTTTATTTTGTCTTCAACTAATTCTCCAACACCCTCGATACAGGTAATATTTGTTTTACTGCATAATTTTAACTCATTTTCGCTCATAGGATGAGTACTGAATAAAAATATAGAACTATTCTTAGCTCTTTTTTTTGCTTTATCAAATATCTGGATTGTTACAATTTTAGCTTTTTCTTCATAACTTTTTTGTCTTTTTTTAATCTCAATATCCATAAACACCGGATTACTGTTACCTTCTCTGTACTTTTTTAAAATATTAGTGTGTTTTTTGCTTAAAAAATAGTCTAGTATCTTAGAAACTTTTCTGATTCCTGTGAATCTTGAAGGGTGTTCATAATAAATCTTCCCTTCCTGGTAATAAGGTCTAACCAAGTTGTTATTATTCATTAAATCTTCGACTTCTAATGGGCGGTAATTGTTTGTATAATCATTAGGATGAAACTGCCATAGGATAAAATTTGGCTGGATGGAGTCAAAAAAGTCATCTAAAATCAGATATTCCTGTAATGTACCATAGCCCTGCGTACCATGTACAAAAAATTCAATTTCAGGAAAAGCTCTTTCCAAATAAGAATACCATTCTTCGCTGTTATTTACAAAAAACATTTCTGTGAAAGAATCTCCTATTATCAGCATTCTTAACTTCTCTGTTGAAACATTGCCCCACCTTTTAAATCCGTTATTATATACTCTTGCTGTGATTTTGCGGGTATTATTTTTTGTATCTTGAATAGATTTTATGAAAATTTCATTTTCATTTTGATTCCATCCATATTTGTTAAAAGGATTATTATTATGATAGGGCGTATCAGGCAGATAATATCTTGCAAAGATTTCCACTATTATAAGACAAAAGAGACTTGTAACTAATAAAACAGATAAATTGATTAAATGATTTTTAGTCTTTCCCATATCTTTTCCTCCTCCCCACATTCAATTTTTCTTTAAAATATTAAAAAAATAGGGAAAAGCTTATTAATTATCCGAAATTTACTATAAATAAATCTTTCTCTGATACTTATCAGGGATTATAAGGAGGTATAAAAATGGTAGAAGCATATTGTGTTAAATGTAAAAAAAAAGTAGAGATGAAGGATGGCAAGGAATCAAAGACTGCAAAAGGAACAAGGATGATGAAAGGAAAATGCCCTAGTTGCGGAATTGTTGTTTGCAGGATACTTGGTAAATAATTTTCTTTCTTTTATTTTAATAAATACTTTTTTAAATTATTAAAAAATTTTATAATTGATGGTAGCTCCTCCCACTATAGCCAAAATTATTGGCGGAATCATTTTAGTTATAATAATTTTTAATATTTATTCAATGTCTAAAAATAATATTGGCTTTCTGTTGTTTTTAATGCTTCTAGGGGTTATAGGAATCCTGTTTTACTATAATTCAAAAAAGAAAAAGGCAAGGAAACTAAGGTTAAGGAGAAAAAATATATAAACCAAAGCACTATTGGTTTTTTTAGGTGATAATCATGGCAGAAGAAAACAAACCCAATGTCAGTAAAGAGGAACAGATTGGTTTTCACAAGGGCGCTCTTTCTACTTTAGCCAAGGAAAGACAGGAATTACTGAAAATGGTTAACATTGTCGAGCAGTTAATGCAGATGCATGTAAAAGCTTTGCAGGAGCTAGGTATTGATTTACAGAAAATGGCTGAAGAAGCACAGCAACAAGGCGATAAAAAACCAATAGAAGACATAATTAAAAAAGAGCAGAAACCTTAGAAGATTATATGTATAAATTTACAATCTCAGGGCATAAGAACATAACTTCTAAACATAGAAATACAATTGAATTTACTAAGGATGATTTTGTAACAAAAAAAGGGGACTGCATTCTTGGAATAAGTGCTGGTTTTGATATTAAAAAATTAAAAGAGATAACTAAAAAAAATAAAAAGATTAAGATAATATTGACTATAGACAATCTTAAAGATGAAATTAATGCATATTCTAATCCTGACTTTAATGATGAAAATGAACTAGTGATAAGAAAATCAGATTTCAACAGCAAAAGGACACTGGCAGTAAAATCAGACAAAGCAGCAGTTGACATTGACAGGGAAATCGTTGAAAAATTAAAAAACCAGGGGCAAAAAGCAATTGTAATAATAAAATGAAACACCATTTAAAAAATAAAGAGATACGTGAATTAATAACAAAGATTGAAGATGAATTCGGAATAAATGATCTTTTAAATAAAAGAGATAAGGTTGAGCTTGTAGATGATAAATATATTCTTGTAAATAATAAACCTCTTTTTTTTTATCATGAAAATAAGCTAGTTCCACTACTGAAATTAATTTTAAAAAATAATCTCCTGAAAAAAATCACAGTTGACATGGGAGCTGTTAAATTTGTTGTAAAAGGAGCGGATATTATGCGTCCGGGGATTGTTGAAGTTGATGATGAAATCAAAAAAGGCCAGATAATCTCAATAATTGACCAGAACAATAAAAAGCCATTGGCAATCGGCATTGCTTTGTTTTCTTCAGAAGAAATTAGAAATTTAGATTCTGGAAAAATTATAAAAAATCTGCATTGGGTTGGAGATGAGATATGGAATTTTGGTTAGTTAATTGTAAATTTTATGCTGATATTAGCTTTTTTAAGTAAAAAAATAAAAAAGTTTTTATATATTAATTACTTATTAATAGTAAAATTTATAGAAAATAAAATGTGATTAGTATATGGCAAACTTAACAGGCTCTCAGAAACATCAGTTAGCTGCCAGATTTCGGGATAATATTAAATTAGATCTAGAGGAAATACTGCACTTTAGTTCATTTTATCCTCATCTTATTTGGAGGGAAAGAAAGGGAGAAAATTATTATATTAATACCTCTAGAGAGGAAGAAGAAAAAACACTAGTTTGTAGGGTAGTTGGTTTTAGTTTTTATAAAAAATTAATATCTCCTTCTATTGGAAGACAAGATTGTATTCAAATTGATGTTGAAATAGAAAGAATTGAAGAAAGATCGCTTGTTTTTTCTGATAAAACAATAGACCCTTTTCTTGACTTTACCTATAAGTCTAGTTTTCCATATAGAAGAATGAAACAAGAGACTCATGTTTCTATTCCTGTTGCTGTAAATGTATTAAATCCTGAGACTTATCTAAGTTTAACAAATCAAATCAGTATGTATCAACGTGTTAGAGAAGAAAGGAAAGAACAAGCAGAAAGAGAGGGACAACTTACAAGAGAAAGAGTAGCCACATTACCACTAATTCAAGAGCCTGTAGTTAGAGAACCAGATGACACAATCAGAATTGATTTATCAGAAAAGGATATAGCAGACGCATATAAGCTGGGAATAAATCTCCAAGAGTTATATACTTTAATTGAAGATTTAATTTATGAACTGACTGAAATTGGAAAAAAATTTGATTCTTCAATTGAGGAAGATCTAAGAGAGTATTATGAACTTCAATCTAATGAAACTAAATTATTTCCTGTTCTACAAGAAATATATGGGTGGATGCATGAAAAAACAATTACTAAAACATTTGAAAGTCATCTATATTATGTTAATGATTTATTAGAAAAATATTTTAATGCATTTTTAATATATCTTGGAGAAATTCCCTTGGAACAACTTTCTGATCTAAATAACACTTGTGCAACATATGATGGTAGAGCACCCTTACATGATTTTTTACATGATGGATTAGAGTTTGCTTTAGCTCTTTGTGAGGCAATTCAATCTAAAATTCCTAAATTGCCAAAACATATATGCAGAAACTTTCAAAGAGCTGCTCGTGTAATGGAATCATTTCAAGATTTATTTATGATTAATTTTTGTATACAAAGTGAAGATTATCTTTATCTTAGTGGAGATTATGCTCGTTTTAAAGCATTAAGAGAAGAACTAAAAGAGAATTTAGATATAGTAGGAAAAGTAATGAGACTCGAAATTGAATTAGAAACACAGGGAGCTTACAGTCATAATCTGGGAAGGCATACCCAGTTAAGAGTGTTACAGCATCTTGTTGAAATGAGTTATGACTATATAATTTTACATGATGAAGGAGTTACTATGTATGAAATTGCACAAAATCAAACTCCTTTTAGTGAAGAAAATAGAGGAAAAGTAATTAATTCAATTCATGTTAATATGAAGAGAAGTTTTAATAGGTTATTAACAAAATTAGAAGCAAGCAGTAATCCAGCTGAAGACTTAAGGAAAATTGGTATAATAGAAGATCCAGTTTTAGATTATTTAGCTGAAAAAGGATATGAAGCTCAAGTGCAAAGATATAAGGCATTGATTTAAACTAATGCTAAATAATTATCCCTAGTTTTTTTCTCTCCTCACCTTTGGCACATAATTCAACAACTTCCCGTTAACCACTTTTCCGCAGCCTAAAAAATCATCTTTATTCTTAATTATAACAAAACCGTTTATTTTGGAATCAATTTCCAAATCCATGCCGGACATCCATTCTTTACTTTGTTTATCATTTAATTCAAGAATATCTTTTTGTGCTGTTCTGCCGATTATCTGGGCGCCTTCTATGCTTAATCTTAGCTCTCCGCTATTAATTTCGCCGAAATATAATCCGAGATTATTTATCCGTAATTCTTCAAATCTCAGCTTGGAAACATCTTTGCTAATTATGAAGATCCTGTTATTCCGGTTCATGAAAACAGCAAACTCTGAAAATGAAAAATCACAATTCCATTGCCTCTTAATTAAATTAGAGAACTCTTTTATTCTTTTTTTGTTTAGTATTTCAAGTTTTTGCATTTTTCAAAGAGAAAATCAGATTCCCCATACAGGGTTATCCTCCCTCATAAAAGAAGCTATCTCTTTTAAGACCTGTATTTCGCCGTGGCTTAGGTATTTTGTCAATTTTTTGATTTTCCTGAAATCATCTTCCGGAATAAAACTATACAGGATTTCATCACCTTTTAACTGCCTGCCGAGGGTTACCCCTTCAAGTGCAAAAGCTGCCTGTTTTCCTTTTGTCACGCTTGAAAGATTTTCTTTTTCTTCCTGTATGCTTTTTAATGTTGCAACCGGCTTATTTTTTATCATTAGTCTTGTACTTACCTTAATTTTCCCTTCTAAGATTTCTGCGCCGATTATTGCGGGATTATTCTGCCTGAAAACATATTGGGAAAGCAACTGCACTTTGCACGGCCTTACCAGTAAATCAAGCTCTTTTGCTTCAAGGATCTTTCTAGTCTGTTCCTGCCACTGCTCAAACTCTTCAAGGATTTTATATATTATGTTATTGGTTATTATCTTTACTTTATCTGTGCTGGAAACATCCTGGTCACGTCCGACATTAAAGCCGAGAATAACTGCTTTTAATGGGTCTTTTTCATAACTTGCCTCAGCTTCAGTAATATCCTTTTTTGTTATATTGCCAATGGTTGCTTTTCTGACACTGATGTTTTTTTCTTTTAATAAGAAAGTTAATGCCTCAAGGCTGCCAAGTGTATCTGCCTTTATAATAATGCCTTCTTTATTTGTTTCTATTAACACTTCCTGGACCTCTTTTTGTATTTCTTCAATAATCTGTGTTTTGTTTTCATCATTATAGTTTTGCAAAGGCATTCCTGCAATCACATTATCAATTTCAGGTGCAGAGATCTTAACTCCTGTGGCAGCAGTGACCTGTTTTACCCCTTTGAATTTTGTTTTCTTGTCGCGCATCTCTTTTAACGGCAAGGGGCATAATAATGCTTTTACCCGTGTTTCAATTGGCTTTTCCAAACTGCCGATAATTATCTTGTCTCCTGTTTTTAAAATCCCGTCATAAATAATTACATCTAATGTTGTACCGAGACCTGTGCTTTCTTTAACCTCAAGAACAGTTCCTTTTGCATTGCCCTTGACATGTAATCTTAATGACTGCTCCAGGTATTTCTGCGCAAGGCCAATAAGAACCATTAACAGTTCCGGGATTCCGTCGCCTGTAATTGCAGACGTAGGCACAATGGCAACCTGTTTTGTGTAATCTTCTATACGATCAAACCTTTCTGATTCAAAACCAAGCTCAGATAATTTGCCGAGGATTTCATATATTTTAGTGTCAATTCTTTCCTGGACAAAAGGGTCCTGGTTTTGGATGTTTTGCAAAAGATTTTTGTGTATTTGCTTATATCCTGGGATTAAATCAATCTTGTTTGCAGCAACAATAAAAGGTGTTTTAAGGCTTTTCAGGATTTCAATGCTTTCAAAAGTCTGCGGCTTAAAGCCTTCATTAATGTCTATTACTAAAATAGCTATATCTGCAATGCTTCCTCCTCTTTTTCTCAAAGTAGTAAAAGCAGCGTGTCCGGGCGTATCAATAAACAAAAGCCCCGGCAAAGAGAATTTTGTTTTTTCTCCAAGCAAAGAACCGCAGATTTTTTTAATAGTCTCTAACGGAATAATAGAAGCGCCAATAGCCTGCGTAATGCCGCCTGCTTCTCCTATTTGCACAGCAGAGCCCCTTATCTTATCCAGTAGTTTAGTCTTCCCATGATCAACATGTGCCAATATTCCAATGACACATTGTCTTAAAGCTGTATTTTCAGTCATAAGCAAAAAGAACTCAGAACAAACTTTTAAAATTTGTTATGATTTACTGCCAATCAATCACTTCTTCAACTGGCTTTCTTTTTCTTGGATTAGGATCCTGGTCAGGATAACCAAGAGCAAGCACTCCTGCAATCTTCCAGTTATCTTCGGGATAACCAACTAATTTCCTGATTTTTTTCTCATTTTTAGAATTAATAGAGCCGATCATTGTCCAGCAGCTTCCTAAACCGAGAGCATGTGCAGCAAGGCTTAAATTTTGTATAGCTGCAGAACATGAATGCACAGCATATATAATATTATTATCTGCTAGAACAACAACCTGCACAGGGCATTCAAGAAGGAAATGGAATAGCTCACCCGAGACAAACCTATCAAGGAGTTTTTTTCTATTTTCATCTTCCATAGCTTTGAACTTTTCATTTAACTCATCCTTGATTGAGGTATATCTTTTTATCCCGCCTAAGATTGAGATCTTTGCAATCTCTTTTTTCTTATCTTTATCCTGCACAACAACAAATTTCCACGGCTGCTTGTTTTCAGAGTTTGGAGCAAGTGTTGCAGCTTCAATAATCTTAATGATTTTTTCTTTTTCAACAGGCTTGTCTTTGAATTTCCTTATTGACTTCCTTGTTTTTATTGCTTCAAATAATTCCATATCTTAAAAGAAAAATATAAATTATATATAAAACTACTGCCAGTCAATGGCATCTTCTACTGGCTTTCTCATCCTTCCTTTCACAGAAGGAGATTCAGCAGGATATCCTAAAGGAACAATTGCAACAACATCCCACTTAGGGTTATCAAATCCGATTATCTTTTTTACTTTTTCACGGTTAGTATTGTCAACTGCTCCGATTACAGTCCATACCGCACCTAAACCAAGCTCATGTGCCATTAGAAGCATGTTCTGGCACGCAGCAGATGCAGAAGGGATAGCATAAGGTGTTTTATCAATCTCAGCTAAAACAACTATTAATACAGGGGCAGTATTTATGAAAGCAAAGAATTCTCCGCTTGTGAATTGGAGTACAAGCTTTTTTCTCCTTTCAAGGTCTAATCCTTTAAATTTTTCCATTAAATGCTCTTTTTGCGCAAAGAAAAAATCAGCAGCTCCTTTCACAGAAACATCCTGGATTAAATCCATTTTATGCTGGTCCCTTATGACTATAAACTTCCATGGCTGGTCATTTTCAGCATTAGGGGCCCATATTGCAGCTTCAATTATCTTTTGGATTTTTTCTTTTTCAACTTCTTTATTTTGATATTTTCTAATGCTTCTTCTTGATTTCATGAGTTCTAAGAGTTCCATTTTAAGATTGTGAATCTCGAGTTTTATTTAAAATTTCCCATTAAGTTTATATATAACTTTTTCTTACTAATTTAAATCATGGCCAATAATAACATTAATAATAACAATAATGACCGCTAGGTCTTTCATTGGCTTTTTTCTTGAAAACTTTTTTATATTAAAATCGTTTTAAAAAATAAAATGGTAATAAGAAAAAAAAATTCAAAGAATTTTTGAAGTGTCAAAAAACAGGGGTTTTTTAACGTGCTCAGAACTCATACATGTGCTGAATTAAGAAAAACAAACATTAATGAAATGGTTGAATTATGCGGCTGGACCCAGGCAAACAGAGACCATGGTGGAATTATATTTATTGATTTGAGGGACAGATATGGCTTAACGCAAATAGTTTTTGATCCGAAACACAATAAAGAAACACATTCAGTTGCAGAGAAACTCAGAAGAGAAGATGTTATTAAAATCAAGGGAAAAGTCAGGTTGAGGGGAAAAGGTCTTGAAAATAAAAATCTATCTACAGGAGAAATAGAAGTTCTTGTAGATAACGTTGAAGTTTTCAATAAAAGCGATGTTCCTCCATTGGAAATTACAGACAGGACAGTTTCAAATGAGGACCTCAGGTTAAAGTATCGTTATTTGGATTTAAGAAGGCCTGAAATGCAGAAAAATATTCTTCTAAGGCACAAAACAGCACAAGTAATAAGGGCTTATCTGAATAAAAATAATTTTATTGAGATTGAAACACCTATGCTGGCAAAATCAACACCAGAAGGTGCACGTGATTATCTTGTCCCGAGCAGGGTGAATATGGGAAAGTTCTATGCTCTGCCCCAAAGCCCCCAGCTATACAAGCAGATATTAATGATATCCGGATTTGACAGGTATTACCAGATAGTCAAGTGCATGAGAGACGAAGACCTGAGAGCAGACAGGCAGCCTGAATTCACTCAGATTGATCTTGAGATGTCTTTTATTGAAGAAGGGGATATTTTTAATCTGATTGAAGCATTGCTGAAAAAAATATGGAAAGAAGTTCTTAACATGAACATAAAAACCCCTTTTCCCAGGCTTACATACAAAGAAGCAATGGACAAATACGGCACAGACAGGCCTGATACAAGATTCGGGCTTGAGCTGGCTGATGTTAATGACCTAGTAAAAAGCTCAGGCTATAATGTTTTTGAGGATATTGTAAAAAAAGGAGGTACTGTAAAATGCATTAATGTCAAAGATTCAAAATTTTCGAGAAAGGAAATAGATGATTTTATTGAATTTGTCAGGATATATGATGCAAAAGGCCTTTCCTGGATGAGGATGACTTCCTCGGGATTGGAATCAAATATTGTTAAATACTTTAATAAAAAAACACTGGATGCGATTATTAAAAAGACAAAAGCAAAATCAAATGATCTCTTATTATTTGTAGGGGACCATAAGCATTTTATTGTAAATGATGCACTCTCCAATTTGAGGATACATATTGCAAAAAAGCTCAATTTAATTTCAAATGATAAATTTAATTTTGTATGGGTTGTGGATTTTCCTTTATTGGAGTTTGATGAAAACGAGCAACGGCATGTTGCAGTGCATCACCCTTTTACAAGCCCCAAAAAAGAAGATATAAAATACCTGGAAAAAGACCCTGTTAAGGTCAGGGCAAAAGCTTATGACGTTGTTTTAAACGGGACTGAGCTCGGCGGCGGCTCAATTAGAATACATAATCCTGAATTGCAGGAAAAAGTCTTTAAATCAATTGGTTTGACCAAAAAAGAGGCAAAAGAGAAATTCGGATTCCTGCTCAGTGCATTTAGATACGGGGCGCCTCCTCACGGCGGATTGGCTCTTGGATTTGACAGGATGTGTGCAATCCTTACTGGAAATGATTCAATAAGAGAAGTGATTGCATTTCCTAAAACAAAAAACGCAGAATCCCTCATGGTCGGAAGCCCCTCAGAAGTTTCTGACAAACAATTGAAAGAACTGCATATTAAATTGGATTTTATTAAGAAAAAGCACAAAGAAGAAAATAGTTCTGCATTTGATAATATTAAAAAACTGCTTGAAAAAAACCAGGTTAAGTTCGAGACAATGCATCACTCTCCTGTTTACACTTCAGAAGAAGCTGCCCGCGTGAGAAAAACAAAGCTGAGGCAGGGTGCAAAAGCACTGATATTTAAAACAGACGATGAGTATATAATGGCAGTAATCTCGGCAGAAAAAAAGATTGATAATTCAAAACTAAAAGAACTGGTTAAAGCAAAAAACATTAAATTAGCTTCAGCGGATGAAGTGAAAAAAATAACTGGCTTAGAAATAGGGGCGATACCTCCTTTTGCTAATCTCTTTGATTTGAAATTGTATGTTGATATTTCTTTAAGCAAAATACAGGTGATTGCATTCAATGCCGGCTCTCACACCGATTCAATAAAGATGGGTTATGGAGATTATAAAAGATTATTGAATCCTGTTGTTGGGGATTTCGGAAAATAACTTAGTTTATTAAAAATATAAATTCAAACAGTTACTTTTTTATATTCTTTATTTTTACCAGGGGTTATGATAGAAGTCTTTGCATATAAGCAGGATGTTATTAAAAAAACAGATTTAGATAATTTAAACAGGACCTATTCATGGATAAGGGTTATTAACCCGACAGAAGAGACAATTAAGAAATTAGCTTCTTATACAAGGATCCCTGTTGAGGAATTTCTTGAGTCTCTTGAAGAAGATGAGCGTCCCAGACTGACCCTTAAAAGATACATTGAGCTTATTTACAGGTCTCCCCTTATAGAAAAAGGAGAAGTCAGCACACTTCCAGTTTATATTTATCTTTTCCAGGACAAAATTATCACAATTGAAAAAAGCGAAATCTCGATTTTATCAAAAATAAGCAGCTTGATGGAGAAAAATAAAGCCAAATTTCTGTTTAAAAAAGGATTCGCCTATTTCATATTTTATATCCTGGATAAAATCAATGATGATTTTCTGACGAATATAGATAGGATTGCTGCAAATATTGACGTTTATGAAGAAGTTACAAAAAGAGAATTAACCAGAAAAGATATTGAAAAGATTTATGAGCAAAGCGTTACATTAAGCTTTTTTAACCAGGCGCTGATTGCAAATATTGAAGTATTGAATTCATTAAGAAAAGGCTATTTTAAGCAATTTACACCTAAAGACAAGCAATTATTTGAAGAGCTCTATTTTGATGCCCTGCAGATTCTTGATACAGAAAAAGTCCAGAGAGAAGCTATAACAAATTTGTTTAACCTGCAGTCAATTATTGTCTCTTCAAGATTAAATGAATTTATGAAGAAATTAGCTTCTATTGCATTGATTATTGCTATTCCGACAATGATATCAGGAATATACGGGATGAATTTTGTAAATATTCCTTTAAAAAACCATCCTCTTGGATTTTATATTACAAGCTTTATTATTTTTGTTATAACTTGCCTGATGTTTCTTTATTTCAGGAAATCAAAGTGGGTATGAATTACTAAGAATTTATATTGTAACTAAGCTTAAATTATAATGCATACAATAATTCTATATAGAATTTTGAGAAAGACTTATCTATGATATATTGGTGTAGGTGTTGTACTATTTTTATCTGGGACAGGAAGAGGTGTATCAGTCGGTGGAGAAGGTAACAAAGGAGTAGGTTCCTGTAGAGTTGGGAGGGGTGTCTGTGTTGCTGCTGGTATTTATATCCTTCACTTTGAACTAAAGGTAAATAAATAGATTCTACTGCTCCAAACCAAGTAGAATCCACGAAGAAACTATCAAAATCACTCAAATCTGTAACTAATGCGCCTATCATATGCTGACCTGCTTCATCAACTCTCATTGTACAAGTGCCTTCATATGGAGACGAGATAACTACACTTTCTGGGCATGGATTATCTCCCTCGCTTTTAAGTCCGGGCATATAAAAATCTATTTCCCAGCTTTTGTCAGGAATAGTAACACCAAATTCAACATCAACAATTTTATCTATTGCAGGAGTTGGATCAGCTAACCTGATATAAGCTCCAGCTGTATCTTCTGTTTTTGCGTATGCACTATTTCCAGCAGGTTGACTTAGTGCAATATATGCAGATGATAATAAAGCACCAGCTAAAATAATTGGAACCATATGTTTTTTAATAGCTCTGCCAAAGTTAGCTAAAGAGTTGTATATATTACTTCCATCTAATCTTTGTACAAGTGTTCTCATTTTGGTTTCGGAAGAACATTTTATTTAAATATCTTTCTATTTTAATTACTTTTAGATAGTAATTAGCCTGAGAATAACCTTGATTTTTGTTATTTCTTTTTCCAATTAATTTTATATATCTTATCTCCTTTTTCTTTTAAATCATGAAAATAGATGAAGATTTAATAAAACATGTTGCAGAAACTGCCCGCTTAAATTTAACGCAACAGGAAATAAAGGAATTTTTGCCGCAGCTAAAAGAAATTCTTGGAGGTTTTTCTGAAATATCAAAAGTAAATACAAATCATGTCAAGCCCAGTTTTCACGCTGTTGAAATAAAGGATGTATTAAGACATGACATTCCTAAAAAACCATTGACACAGGAAGAGGCTTTGAAAAATACAAAGCATAAGAAAGACGGTTATTTTTTAGGGCCAAGCGCAGTATGAAAAATGAAAAAAATAAAGATTAAAAAAAAACACATTTACAGGACCACTGGCATAATCCTCGCAGCAATGGTGGTTATTTTTCTTATTTTCTTTATAAAAATAACAGGAGTTGATAAAATGACAAATCCATTAATAGTTTTTGAGACAACAAAGGGAAATTTTGAAGTAGAGCTTTATCCTGAAGAAGCTCCAGTCAGTGTTGAGAATTTCTTGGCTTATGTTGATGAGGGTTTTTACAACGGATTAATCTTTCACAGGGTGATTGGTAATTTCATGATCCAGGGGGGCGGATTTGACCCTGAGATGAATAAAAAAGACACAAAGCCTGCAATAAAAAATGAGGCTGCCAACAGCCTGAAAAATGAAAAATATACATTAGCTATGGCACGTACAAATGTGGTTGACAGTGCAACATCCCAGTTCTTTATCAATGTGGTTGATAATGATTTTTTGAATCATAGAGATGAGAGTTCTCAGGGGTTTGGATATGCTGTTTTTGGTAAAGTGATTTCAGGATTTGAAGTGGTTGACCAGATTAAAGCAGTAAAGACAACAACAAAAGGAGCTTATGAAAATGTTCCTGAAGAGCCTGTGATTATGAACAGGGTTTATGTTAAAAAATAAAAAAAATAAAGATGGGACAAAGGATTGAATTCAACTGGGTCTTGAAATTAAAACCAGAACAGGGTCTTAACGAACAGGAATTAGAAGAAAATAAAACATACTTATTTAATAAAAAAGAAGAAAGAGTTTATCCAATAAATATTCCAATTGATTTAGTAAATCAAGATTGGGAAGTAATTGCAAAGGTTCTGATTAAAGAGATTACAATAAAACAAGATCAAACTAATGGAAAATTCTTTGTTTTGAAAAAATACAGTAACAACGAAAGAAAATTTTTGACTGATAATTTAAAAGAGACAAGAAAATATAAAAGATATTAAGATGGACATATCTGAATACATAAACAAGGTAAAATCTAACGAGATTGACATAATTGAACATACAAAAAAGGTTATTCAGGAATGCAGAAAAATAAACAAAGAATATAATTATTTTAATGTTATTTCAGAAGAGCTTGCATTGGAGCAGGCAAAGGAATTAAAGAAAAGGATTAAAAAAAAAGATACTAAAGGTAATTTATTTGGTGTGCATGTTTCTGTTAAAGACTGCGTTTGTGTTAAAGATGTTGAATCCCGTGCAGGAAGCAAAATCCTTTTTGGCTATAGACCCGTGTTTGATGCAACCGTGATTCAAAAAGCAAAGGAACAGGGTGCAATAATAATCGGAAAAACAAGCCAGGATGCTTTTGGCTATGGAAGCTTCAATGTCAATGTTGGCCTGGACTTTAAAATACCTAAAAATCCTTTTGACAAAGAAAGAGCTACAGGCGGCTCTTCAGGAGGAGCAGCAGGCATAACCCAAAAATTAGATTTACCTCATATTGCAATTTCTGAAAGCACAGGGGGAAGCATTGCAGCTCCTGCATCTTATTGCGGTGTCATTGGCTTATGTCCTACATACGGCAGAGTTTCCAGATATGGATTAATGGATTATGCAAATTCATTGGATAAAATAGGCGTAATGTCAAAGAACATAGAAGATTGCGCTGTTTTATTGCATGTTATTGCAGGTCATGATAACAAGGATTCTACTTCACTGGAAGAGCCGGTTGAAAATTATCCTGAATTTGTAAATAAAAAATCCAGATTAAAAATAGGAATAATCAAAGAATCTCTTGCAAAAGGCATAGACCCTGAAGTGAAAGATTCTGTCTTAAACACAATCAAAAAACTCCATGATAATGGAATAAAAACACAGGAAGTTTCTCTGCCTCTGGTTTTTAAATATGGTGTACAGACCTATTATTTAATCTCTTTAACTGAGACATCTACTAATCTGGCTAAATTCTGCGGCATGCGTTATGGTTATGAAGAAAAATTAGAAGGGAATTTCAATGAATATTTCTCTAAAATAAGGAGTAATGCATTTAACAGGGAAGCAAAAAGAAGAATCATCTTGGGCACATTTGCAAGAATGGCCGGGTTCAGGGATGCATATTACAGCAAGGCAATGAAAGTAAGGACATTAATGATCCAGGAGTATAAGAAATTATTTAAGAAATTTGACCTTTTAGTCTGTCCGACAATGCCGAATGTGGCTCCAAAATTTTATGAGATTGATAAATTAACGCCAATGCAGAATTTCATGATGGACATCATGACAGCAGGACCGAACTTAGCAGGGTTCCCCCATTTATCAATGCCATGCGGTCCAGAGGATAATTTGCCTGTTGGGATAATGTTCACTGCGGATCATCTTGAGGAAAAAAAATTAATTCAGATTGCAGGAATAATTGAAAAATTAAAATGAAATTTACAAAAGATATTATTATTGGATTAGAGATTCATGTAGAGCTAAATACAAATACAAAGCTGTTTTGCAGCTGTCCTACAAAAGGCTCTGAAAAGCCGAATTCAAGAGTCTGTGAAATCTGTTTAGGTCATCCTGGCAGCAAGCCTGTTGTTAATAAAAAGGCAATTGAATATGCTCTTAAATTAGCATTAGCATTAAACTGTAAAATCTCTCAGGAAATTGTTTTTTCCAGAAAAAGTTATTTTTATCCTGACATGTCTAAGAATTATCAGATTACACAGTATGAAGTCCCTCTTGGTAAAAACGGGAAAATTAATCTTAAGGATAGCTCAATTGGGATAACCCGCGTTCATATCGAAGAAGATCCTGCTTCATTGATTCATCCTAAGGGCATATCCTCTTCAAAATTTGTTCTAGTAGATTATAACCGTTCAGGAAACCCGTTATGCGAGATTGTAACTGAGCCTGAAATTGATTCACCTAAAGAAGCGCGTGAATTTATGAAGCAGTTAATCACAATCTTGCAATATCTGAGAATATTTGTCCCTGGTCAGAATATAATTAAAGCCGATGTTAATATAAGCATAAAAGAATCAGGCTATGCAAGAGCCGAAATTAAAAATGTTTCAGGATTTAAAGAGATTGAGCGCGCTTTAGAATATGAGATTGAAAGGCAAAAGCAATTGATACATGGAAATAAAAAATTAAAACAGGAAACACGCGCATGGCTTCCTGAAAAAGGCATCACCCAGTTATTACGCACAAAAGAAACAGAAGAAGACTATGGATATATAATTGATCCTGATTTAGTTCCGTTTGAGATTAATAATGAATTGATAAATAAACTCAAAAAAGAACTGCCAGAACTTCCTGAGCAGAAAGTTAAGAAATACACTGAAAAATATAAAATTGCAAAAGATGATGCTTTTGTTATTTCATCTGAGCTTAAATTAACAGAATTATTTGAAAACATCATTAAAAAGATTGATCCTATATTGGCCAGCAAATGGATTCGCAGGGAACTAATCAGGGTATTGAATTATAATAAGATTGAATTATCAGATTTTAAAATAAATGAAACTCATTTTATTGACCTGCTTAAATCAATCCAGGACAAAAAGATCACAGAAAAAACCGCACAGGGATTATTGGAAAAATTAATTGAAAAAGATTTTGATGTAAATGCTTTTGTAAAAAAAGAGAATCTTTTAATAATCTCAGATTCAAATATTATTGAAAAATACTGCAAAGAGGCAATCTCTGAAAACCAAAAAGTAGTTGATGATTATAAAAAAGGCAATGAAAACTCTATTAATTTTTTAGTTGGGCAAGTGATGAGAAAAAGTAAAGGAAAAACAGATGCAAGGGAAGTGAAAGAACTGCTGAAGAGACTGATTAAATGAAAAAAAAATTATTGTTTATTGATTTAAAATTTCAGGAACTATTTGCTGAATATTATGCTTTGAAAGAATATGATGTAATTACTGCTTTAGATACAGAAACAGGGTTAGAGTTGATTTTAAGCGAAAAGCCTGATTTAATATTAATTAATATTTCTGGACTTGATATTGAAGGATGTGTGTTTATGAGAAAACTATATGAAACAGCGACAGAATATGAAGGAGAGATGCCAAATGTGGTTTCTGTCTCGGAATGGGATACTGTGGTTCAGGAAGCAGATTTTAAAAGATTTTCTGATTTGCAACCAGTTGCTTATATCAATACAACTGGGATTGGCGGAGAATTAAATAATCTTATTGAACAATATACATAATTCCCTTATCTTTAAATATTTTATTAGATTCCCTATTCTAAAATGCATCCCTATCAACAGCCTTTTTTATTTGAATCAGAAGCTACTGTAAAAAACATTTCAAAAGAAGATGATTTTTTATTAGTCGAACTAGATAAAACAATATTTTATCCAGGGGGAGGGGGACAGCCTCATGACACTGGAATTATTAAAAACAATGATTTTGAGGCAGAGGTTATTGAAGTCTTTAAAAAAGACGGAAAAATAATCCATAAATTAAAGCCAGAAAAAGGCATTGTAGATGTGAATGATGATGTTGATTTAATTCTAAACAAAGAGAGAAGAATTGCTTTAATAAAAATGCATACAGGAGAGCATATTCTTTTCAAAAGCTTAGAAAAGCAAATAGCAGAGCTAAAATTAGATAAGATTAACCTTGATGAAAACGAAAGCTCGCTTTTTGTAAAAGCAGAAAACCTGTCCTGGGATATTGTGTTTAAAGCAGAAGACCTTGCCAATAAAATCATTGAGGAAAACAGGGAAATTATAATTAAAAAAATGACTAAAGAAGAGGCTGCTGAAATTAAAGAGCTTAGAATCAAACTCGAAAGGATTAAATCCGGTAAAATAAGAATTATTAATATAAAAGACTTTGACTGGTCTGCATGTACAGGAACGCATGCCGGAAACACAGGCTTTACAGGGAATATATTTATCACAAAATTTAATTTCAATCACGGAAGCTATGAAATAAGATTCAAAACAGATGTAAAAAAAGAGCTGTTTGATTTCTCAAAAATTTCAAGACAATCAGCTTCGATTCTTGCAACAGATATAAACAAAGTTCCCGGATTAATTGAAAAATTAATAAAAGAAAAAGATGAATTCAAGGAAAAATACAGGGAATTAATAAAGAATCTTCCTGTTGAAATCAAGGAAGAAAAAATAAACAACATAACATTTAAATACAATATCTTTGAGAATTATGAAAGAAAAAAACTAATAGATACAATAAATGAAAAATTGACTGAAAAAACAGTCATATGCCTTGTAAATAAATCAAATGGCAAAGCAGGAATAATGCTGTCATGTTCTCCTGATTTAGATTATGATATTCCTAAAATATTAAGAGAAACACTTTCTGAAT
Source organism: Candidatus Woesearchaeota archaeon (assembly GCA_016935095.1). GTDB lineage: Archaea > Nanobdellota > Nanobdellia > Woesearchaeales > GW2011-AR15 > WJJD01. The sequence goes on along the minus strand of JAFGRO010000040.1, from coordinate 943 downwards.
TCAACGGCAAAGGCGGCGGCCGTGACAGATTCGCGCAGGGAAGCGCTGAAGAGAACTATTCTGAAGATATAATTGAAGAGATAAAGAAAAGAATAAAATAAATAAAAAGTAGATTCTAGTCTATATTAGGTCTTTTTGAAGGAGAAACCTGAGAGCGTCCCTGAGCTGATGTACTTCCATTTGGTGCTCTTTGCGTGTTATCATTTCCTGGAATACCTCCAATTAATCCTCTGGGTAAACTAAAAGTTATTCCTCTTCTTCTGACCTGAGAAATACCCCAAAAAACAGCTCCTAATCCTAATACGCCAATAAGCAAACCCTGAGCAGCATTAAATTCTGTATCTTGTATCTGGCACTGTGCATAAAATTCGCCATTAACTAATGAATCAACTACACCAGGGTCATTATAAAAATAAGTCAAATCTTCACCATCAGGTCCAACAAGAGAATATATTATTAATCCTTCATCATTTTGCCCTGCTTCTTCTACAGAACATGATGTCCCTTCAACAGGTCCTACTATGCTATCAATGCCCTGCTGCTCATTTAAGGGCATCACAGACACATCTATAGTTGTAGTATCTGTCGGGACAGAACTTGCCTGTAATGAATCATAGTCATTACCTGGCTGATTTTCAATTACTGCTGCAGCATATACTGGTTCAGTTCCAAAATATTTTTGAGCTTGTTTCGGCATCAGGTTTTTTACTTGATCTGCTACTGGAGAACAGGCTAATGCTAAAGCAGCACATACAGGAAAAAGTTTTCTTACACAATAAGAAATTGGGTTATATCCATTCATTTTTAATCATCTCGTTAAATTTTAATCTATATCCTTAATTTTTGTTTTGGTATCAAAGGGCAAAGTCAACTAGCCCGTGTTTACACGGGCGTGCATTGTTCTGAGGTTGAAAAAGTGAAAGAACAATGCAAAAAAAGAGCA
>JAFGRO010000039.1 GCA_016935095.1 Candidatus Woesearchaeota archaeon | reverse complement strand
TGATTGTCAAATTGGCAGTACAACTGCCAATAATTATTAAGAATTCTAAGAATTAATGTGTTTCCTCACTTAACTTGACTTTGCCCGAAAATTCCTTGAATTTTCGAAGCCAGAAAATTGTAAACAATTTTCGTTGTTTCGGAATTCTTACAGAATTCCGAGATTCAGAAATGCTTTGCATTTCTTATGTTTCGGAATTGTTGTGCAATTCCGAAGCCAAAAAATTAGGAAAGTCTTATAAATTTAGTTTAATTGATGATATTCTATGGATAATAAAAAACTAGGGATAATACTTATTGTTATTTGTATTTTTTTAGGGTTAATTCTCTTTTCATTAAATAATCTGCTAAATACTCACTTAGATGCAGGATGCCAGTGCACAGTCTTAGAAGGAGGATCATGCCCGCATGAAAAACAAACGTCATGGTAGATATACCTTAGTTTAATATTGATAAGCGGGACTATGGCATTAAGCATTTATTTAATCTTTTTTGAGAAATCGCAAAAAGAGATTATAAATGTTTTGGAAAAACAAAAAAAGATACAGGTTGAGGAAGAGAAATTCAATATCCTGCTTAAAGGACTGGACGATTATGAAAAAAAAGTAATCAGGGCAATTAAAGAGCAGGACGGAATAACCCAGCAGACTCTCAGGTTAAGGACTGATTTACATAAATCAAAGCTGAGCATTGTCTTGTCTGGTTTAGAAAAAAAAGGATTAATTGCAAGAAAAGAAAAAGGAAAGACTAAAAAAATATTTCTCAGAATCAGGTTATAAACGTTATCTCAATGGATTTTTCTTGTTTTAAGCTTTTTTGAGATGTCAGTTTCAGCACCAAGTTATTTGTAGATATGTTATTTTATAATTCAATAAAAACATTTGGAGGTAAAAAAAAGCAAAGCTTTTTAAAACCTCCTCATAAAAACATTCGGAGGTAAAAAAATGAGAAAAGTATACATAATAGCAACTGTTGTTGCACTCTTAGTTGTTGGTATAATTTTTGTATCAGCAACCAGAACAAGTGAAGAGCCAATAAATGAGGGCACAGGCAATACAGGTATATGCAGAACAGAGCTTCCTGAAAAACAAATTTGTGGTGCTTCAACCTGTAATCAGCAATGCGGAGGATCCTGCGGAATTCCAGGCTGTGGCTGCGCAGCAGCCTGATCTTTTTATTTTTTTTACTTGAACCCTTTCCATTTCTTCAATGCAATTTCATATCTTTCAGGAGTTCCTGTATCAAACCACTGGCCTGAAAAATTATAGCCATATAATTTTCCCTGGGAAGCGACTTTTGGGAAAACATCTTTCTCATACATTGAAAATCCTGCAGGTATTAATTTTAAAGCTTCCGGCTCCCATATAGAAAGCCCTGCATGAATTAATTTAGAGGGAGCATTATCCGGATCAGGCTTTTCAACAAATTCCAGGATTTTATTTCCCTGCAATTTGGCAACGCCGTATACACTCGGGTTATCAACTGTTGTCAGGGCAACAGTTATCATTGCATTGTTTTCTTTGTGAAAATAAAACATGTCCTCAATATCAATGTCTTTCAATTCATCGCCGTTTGTTACAATAAATGTCCCGTTTAAGTGAGGTGAAGCTAATTTTAAGGCTCCTGCACTGCCTAAAGGTTTTTTCTCTTCAACATAGGTTATTTTAACACCAAAATTCGAACCGTCCCCAAAATAACTTTTTATTTTTTCGGATTTGTATCCTACAGAAAAGATTAAATCTTTAATATTAAATCTTTTAAACAAATCCATCAAATGCTCAGGAACAGTCCTTCCCTGCATAGGAAGCAGTGCCTTTGGAAGTTCATAGGTAATCGGCCTGAATCTTGTGCCTTTTCCGCCTAATAAAAAAATCACTTTTTTGGGATAATTTTCACCAAGCACCCTGGCTAATAAAAGCTCAATTGCATGCGACCTGTTTTTTATTTTCCTTCCGTCTATTTTCCTGTCAACAGCTGAAATTATATCTTTGTCAAGGGTTATTGTAATTCTTTCTTTCATGTTTATGGGAGATGAATTTCATTATTTAAAAAATTTTTTATTTATATAAGATGAAATATGATGTTTTTAATAAATTTACAAAATTCCAAAAATTTATTAATTTAAACCTATTAAATTTATTAAAAGAGAAAAATGAAATTTAAAAAAGAATATATGGTTGGAATCAGCATCGGTATATTCATTCTTATAATGGATGTACTGCTCTTTTTGAAAACCAAATGGTTTTTACCGGGGTTAATTATTGCTGTTTCCATAGCTTGGAGCCAGATATGGTTGGATATATTCTCAGAGAACAGACGCCAGAAAGATCTGGAATCCAGATTTCTTGATTTTGTGAGAAATCTTGCAGGTGCAATAAAATCAGGCATGCCCGTTCCAAAGGCAATTACTCATATAAGCAAACTGGATTACGGGCCTTTGTCAAAATATGTCCGCAGGCTGGGATATCAGGTAGAGTGGGCAATACCAGTCCATAAGGCACTTATATATTTCAGTAATTCCACAAAAAATGAGATTCTTAAAAGGGCTGTTTCAACAGTGATTGAAGCAGAGCAATCCGGAGGCAACATGGAAGAGGTACTGGAATCCATTACCGGCTCATTGATAGAAATCAAAAAAATAAAAGAGTCCAGGAGGGCAAGCGTCAATTCCCAGACAGTGCAGTCTTATATAATCTTTTTTGTTTTTATCGGAGTTATGATCGTAATTCAAAGGCTTTTAGTGCCTTATCTCCTGGGAACGCAAACAGGCTCTATCCTAGGAGGTGTTGCTGAGGCTTCATCACCTGCAGTTGCAATAGATGTAACTATAGATACAAATTCATTTACCGGATTTATTATTACGGCAACTCAGTGGTTCACAAGCCTGAAAGGCATATTTTTAATGTTATCTTTAATACAGGGATTCTTTGCAGGAATAATCATTGGCAAGTTATCAGAAGGAGAAATCATATCAGGGTTAAAACATTCTCTTGTGCTGATGACAATAGCTTTTTTTGTCATGACTGTCCTTGCCTGAAAATATACTTTAATAACAAATTCAAAAAACCAGGAATTCAACAAGTTTATCCCAATAAATCGAAATATATATATAATTATTCCATATAATTTCAAAATATTATAAAAAGAGGTGAAAAATGAATAAAGAAAGCCTGTTTCTTGTTTTAACAGGATTATTGCTTATTTTCCTAGTTTTTCCTTGCATTAAGATGACACAGGAAGATTTTTTGATAACATGGAAAATTTAATTTTTTAAGTTAATTAGTGTGATATATAATGGCAAAAATTAAAACAAGTCTTACAATGTCCTTTTTAGTAGTAATTACATTAATGCTATTATTAAGCCTGTTTATTCTGTTTTACCACTCTAATGTTGAAAGCAAGTACAAGCAGATTACAGACAATAGCTTTTCCTTAGTTGTGATTCTTGCTGCAATTGTTTTTATTACTGCCGGCTGTGTTATATATGCCTTATTTTTTTCAAATAAAATCAGTAGCCCTTTAATAAAACTCTCAGAAATTGCAGAGGCAATCTCAAAAGGCAATCTTGAATTAAAAGTAGGAGACAATCTTCTTAAAGAGAGTAATAATGAAATAGGGAGTTTATCTCTTTCTTTCAATACACTGATAAATAGAGTGAAAAATGAAATTAACCAACAAAAAGATATTAATAAATCTATTTTAAAGATAAGCAGAGAACTGGAATCAAAAAACGAGGAATTAAAGAAGTTCAATAGACTGGCAGTCGGCCGCGAACTAAAGATGATTGAATTAAAAAAAAGAATAAAAGAGCTGGAAAAGAATCATAGGCACAGATGATTTGCTTAATCAGCTATTCTTTTCTTCAATGTCTCTAATATATGTTCATCCTCTGTAAAATTCAGCAGCTTTTTCAGGCGGCATAGAATTAATTATTGTTCCGGTAGAGAATTCAAAGCCTGCCCATTTAGCTAACCTGGGAGCAATGACAATCTGGAAATGCAGTTTTTCAATGCCATAATGGAGGTACATGTTATAAGGAGCGTTTAACTCCTTGAGCTTAAGCAGGACTTTCTTTAATATCTCTGCCAGTTCAATAAACTCATCCTCGTTAAATCTTGTAATATTGATTACATGCCTTTTGGGGAAAATCCATATCTCAAAAGGAAATCTTGAAGCATATGGCGTGAAAGCAATCATGCTGTTATTTTCAAAACACCTTCTGAAAGAATTCTTTTCAATATTTATGATTTTACAGTAAGGGCAATCCTTTCCTGATTTTTCTTCTTTTTCCTGGATAATTACAGGGACTATGTTATATGCAATAATCTGGGAATGCGTATGTATTATGGAAGTCCCGGCAGTCTCCCCGTGATTCTTGAACACAGTCACGTATTTTACTCCGGGAAATTCACTTAATATTTCTATCCTTTGTTTATAAATCTTGAGAATCTCAGATATATAATCCGGGCTCAGGTCAGCTAATTCTTTATTATGATCAGGAGTCTCAACTATAACTTCATGCACTCCAAAAGCATCAGCATAAGTGAAGAAATCATTGTCTGTGGTTATATCCGGTTTTCCTTCCTGGTGAACAGCAGGGAATTTATTCGGAAAATACCTTATGCTCCATCCTTTTACATCAGAGGCATCAAGAAGCTGCCTCCCGATTTCAGGAGGAGTTAAATTTTCATTGCCTGGACAGAAAAAGCAGTTCTTTACCTGTTTTGATGTTTTTTTGGCCTTGAACTGGTCTGGCCGTTTGCCTCGTTCTGTCGCTATGATGACATATCTGTTAAGAATATAATCCTTTCTTAGTTCAGGCATTAATTCACCTCTTTTATTTTAATAATAAATTCAAAAGTATATAAATTTTTGGAATAAAAAAGGTAAAAATATAATTAATTATTCTTCATGAATTAATTATTAAGGGAATATGCCTCTGTTCCTGGTGGCTTCTGCCACTCTGCTTATGGCTATCATATACGCTGCGGTTCTCATATTTGTTTTTTCTTTCTTTGCTAGTGCACTAACATCATCATAGGCAGGAATCATAATCTCCTCTAATTTAGATATAACTTCTTCATAAGACCATTTTTCTTCTTGTATATTCTGGACCCATTCAAAATAGCTGACAATTACACCTCCTGCATTGGCAAGAATATCAGGAACAACAAATATGCCTTTATTATTGAGAATTATATCTGCATCTGGTGTAGTTGGGCCGTTGGCCCCTTCAACAATAACTCTTGCTTTGATTCTATCTGCGTTTTCTTTTGTTATTTGATTCTGAACAGCAGCCGGCACAAGAATATCTGTATCCATTTCCAGAATCTTCTCTTTAGGTGAAATGCTCTTTGCACCGGTATATCCTTGAAGAAACTTGTTTTTTTTAAGGAATTCATTAATCTCATTAAGATTAAGCCCATCTGGGTCATAAACAGCTGCACTTATATCACTTATGCCAATTATTTTTATTCCTTTTTCTGCTAAAAGCCTTGCAGCATTGCTTCCTACATTACCATAGCCCTGCACTATCGCAGTTAATTTTTTATTTTCAATACCAATTTCTTTGATTGCTTGAATGGTTGTTATCATCACACCTCTTCCGGTTGCCTCTTCTCTGCCATAACTCCCTCCTAAAGAAACAGGTTTTCCTGTTACAACACCAAACGAATTCTGTCCATTTATCATGCTGTAGGTGTCAACAATCCATGCCATTACCTGTGCATTAGTGTTTACATCAGGTGCAGGAATGTCAAAGTCAGGACCAATTATGTCTTTTATTTCATAGGTATATCTTCTGGTGATTTTTTCAAGCTCATTTTTAGAAAGTGTGCCAGGGTCACACATTACCCCTCCTTTTGCTCCTCCAAAAGGAATATTCACAACAGCGGTTTTCCATGTCATCCAGGACGCAAGTGCCTTTACTTCATCAAGATCCACATCAGGGCTGAATCTTATTCCTCCTTTAAATGGTCCTCTGACATTGTTGTGCTGGACCCTGTAGCCAGTAAACATCTTTATATTGCCATTGTCCATTATTACCGGAAACTGTACTATGAGAGTCCGTTCAGGAAACATTATCCTGTCTTTTATGCCTCTCTCAAGATTTAACTTGTCAGCAGCCATATTGAACTGGTGTTGTGCCATCTCAAAAAGATTTAGTTCAGCCATTTTATCCCCCTTACCTATATGTTTATTGAATATTAATTAAATCAATTAACTCCTTGATTTATTAACAAACAGATTCTGAAGTTATAGAATACCTTTATATAAATCTTAAGTTTAAATTTATTAAACCTAAAAGTTAAATTTTATAGAATTAATTCTTATTATATCTTGTCAGCAGCCATATTATGAGCTTTAATATAATTTTCAATTAAAAGCCTCCAATCAGCCATAGATGCTATTCTTTTTGCTTTTAATTTGTTCTCTATCCGGTCTTCTTTAGAAAAAGTTGAAAACAAATACATTATATCAGCTAATTCATTTATAACATCTTCATCATTCCTATTATGCCTTTTTAAAACAAAAATGCCTTTGTTTTTCTTTTCATTCTCTTTTTTTTGAATAAACCTGCCGAAGCCCGCTAAATCCGTAGTAAGTGAAGCAACTCCCAATGCACCTGTCTCAAGAGGGGTGTAGCCCCAGGGCTCATAATAGCTTGGAAACAATCCCAGGTGAGATCCGATTATGGATTCATAATAATTTAAATCCAGCAGCGAATCTGCTCCAGTTAAATAAATAGGGTAATATATAACTTTGACTTTGTCCTCTCTTTTGTTTGTAAGGTTATTCTCTTTTATAAATGAAATAATCTCATTTGTATCTTCGTTAGTAAGGTCATGCGTGCAAACAGGAGGCAATCCTTCCCTGTTAAATCTTTTGACTCTTTTTTTGGTTTCTCTTAATAATTCTTCTCCTAAAATAAATTCTTCACTTAAATTTTTTTTAGCAATCAACCCGTACAGTATTCTTTCTTTCAGCTCATCCATTATGTCCAGGATTGAGTCTTTTACATCCTGGTAGAAAGTCTTATTGTCAACAATCTCTTTTTTGATGTTTTTTCCGAAAGCAGGCACCCATACAAATGCGACAACTGTTTTTTCGGAATTATTTTTAATCATTGTCTTGTTCAGCTTTGAAAGGGCTTTAATGAAAATGTCAATGCCCTTGTCTCTTGACTCATATCTGCCCGCGATAAAATAAATTAAAGTATTATCCAGGTCAAAGCAGTAATAAGGGAAAAAATAATATAATAAGAATTCCTTTATCTTTCTCTTCAGGAGTTTATGTTTGATTGAAGCATCTTCAAAAGTGGGGAACTTTTCAATGTCCAGACCGTTGGGTAATAAAACATCCGGTTTTTTGCCCAGAAAATGGGTGGCTTCTATTCCTGTAATCTCACTTACAGTCGTAAAAACATCTGCATTCAAAGCGCATTGCTTTTCTGTGAGGAACTTAGCCTGAATGCCTAGTTTATATGCCTCTTCTTCCGGATTAATCTTATCCAGGATATTATACAGGTCAATATGGTTGCCGGCAAGTGTCCTCCCGAGTATTGTGGCATGCGTGGTAAACACCGTGCCAATCTTTATCTTCCTGGCTTTCAGATAAAGAAGAGCTCCTGCAGAAAGCCATTCGTGGAATTGTGCAACTATTTTTTTGTCTTTTAACTTGTAGGATATCTCCTCTAATAATATTCCTACAGCAGTGCTCCATACAATAGGTTCATCATAATCATGGAAATTGCTGTTAAGAGAATCAATCCTGAAATTATCCCAAAGGCTTTTTTTAATTTCATTGTTTTGATATGTGAAACTGCTGTGATCAACAAGAATAGTATTCGGCTCACCCTCAATCAGCCATTTACCGTAGCGGCAGAATATTCCCCTTTGCTTTAATTTTTCAAATATTTCTTTTAAAAATCCAGCTGCCCCGTGTTCTTCAAATTCTCCTGAACATTTGTTTCTGAAATAAGGGCCTATTAAAAAATAATTGTCTTTATAGAAATTACTTGTCTGGATTGCTTTTGAACTTACAACAGTGTAAATCCCGCCTACTTTATTGCAGACTTCCCAGGACACTTCAAAAAACAAGTTTGCTTTTGTTTCCATTTTTCATCTAAAATGTCATTTTAGCTATTATCATCCCCATAAAAATTCCGATTAATAAACCGATAAAAAAGGCAAATGTAATTTCTCTTCCCATGTGAAAATTATATAGATGATGTGTTTCTGATGTTTCTGTTTTTTCTTTTTGTTTTGGCATCCAATAATTTATTTTTTCCTTAATAAAAGTCATGGCTTTTGAAATAAAGTTTTTTTTTCCTGTTAATTCATCCGGCTTTGAATCTTTGGCTTCTTCTTTTTTCTCTTCAGAATTGTATGTCTCTAATTTTTCTTTTCCAGCCTCAGGCTTAGTTTCTTGTTCATGGCTGGATTGTCCAGTTGAAGTTTCCTGTTGATTTTCTTCAGGAGTGGCTTCGGTTTTTACAGGTTCAGCACTTTCTGCAGCTTTAACAGGTGATTCAGGTTTTGTTTCTTGTTGCTCAATTGGTTTATTTGCTTGCGTTTCTTCTGGCTTGGCTTTCTGGTCACTACTTACAGTGGCTTTTGTTTTTTCTTTACCCTCTTCAGCTGGCTTTTGTGATGGTTCTTCTGCTGCCTTTGTTTGTTTTTCTGGCTTGGTAATTTCACCCATCTCTTTTTTCAATAGATTAATCCTCTTTTCAATTAGATCAACAAGCTCTTCCTTTGTTTTTATATTGAACATAGACTCAGCCAGGGACATATCCTGTATAATATCCCTGATCCAGTTCTGGAAATGGTTGTAATTCTCGCCTACATAATTCCTGAATTCATCATTGCCCATTATTTTTAAGCAGGAAAGCAGCTCTTCAATATTTCTTATTTCTTTATCTCCTATTTTAAAAGTATTTTCAGCAGGAACATTTTTAAGATATTTTGACATAATAACACCCCCTTTTCTATATATATTTATTTACCATGTACTTTAAAACCTTTATTTCTAATTCTCTGATATCCCTAATATTCCTTATTTCTTCAGCAAGGTGTTTTTCATCAAGTACATTCTTTATCCATTCTGAAAAGTCATTTCTGGTTTCATTCACATGGTGCTTGAACACCCAGTCATTCATGATTTCCAGGGAATTAACTAGCTCTTTGAGATTTTTCAAAGGAACACCTGTTACAAGAATAAAATAATTTTCAGGATTCGCGTTTTTTAGTTTTATAGAAAGAGTATTCTTTCTTTTACTATTTCCTCTTTTTTTAGCTGACAACGTAAATCACCTCTTTTTTCACACCTTTTTGTTTATTGTTTTAGCTTATTGATTAATTATTATGCTGGGAGTCTCTGAAATCTGGATTTTCTCAGGTTTTTTAACTCTCAGTACAAGATCATTTAAAATGTTCATGAAGCATATATATGAGTCATAAGGGCTTTCATAAGGATTAAAATATTTATGCACATCTCCATCAGCAAACCATTTTGTGCACATGTAATAAAAATGGTCTGATGTCTGCAGTTTTCTCCAGTCTTCAATTAGCTCGGGGTCATTTGAATCAAGGACTGCTTTTTCTAATTTATAAATCTCATTTAATGCAGTCTGCTGCATTTTATTGCCTGTCCATGCGCTTAAGTCCCGTTCAACATCAGCCCATGATACAGGATGATGAATATCAAGTTCTCCGACAGGATTTAAATCAATCAATTCTCTTGGGAGCTTAAAGCACATATTCTTTTTAATTAATTCCTGGGGCAGTCCTCTTATAAAATTAAAAATGCCTGTGTCTTCCCACTGGTGCTCGCCAAATGTTTCATAATCCATGAACAGGTTAATGACCTGTCCTTCTGTAGCAGATATCCATTTTGCATATTTTTCAGTGGTAAGGGGCCATTCATTCCAGTTCTTGTTAGAGAATCTGAAGGCAATATCATCACTTAGCTTGTAGTTTTTTAAGAAAAGTCTTATTTCCCGGGTAGTTTTCGGCCTGTAAATATAATTTGGGGATTTCCATCCCAGGACATGGTCTGCCCCTTCTGCAAGAATTGCCTTATATCCTAAATTTTCAACAAAATGTGCCAGTTCATTATTAAATATCAGTTCGGTGTTCCTGAATACTTCAGGTGTTTGGTTAAACAGCTTCTTTATTTTACTTCTGTGCTTTATTACCTGTTTTTTGAATTCTTCTTTTGAATACAGAAAAGAAAGGGAATGATAATATGTTTCAGACAAGAACTCCACACAGCCTGTTTTTGAAAGATTTTTAAAACTTTCCAGAACCTCGGGGCAGTATTTTTCAAATTGCTCTAATGCAATACCTGTAATAGAATAGGCGACTTTGAGTTTTCCGTCTGTTTCTTTTATTAATTTCAATATAAGGTTATTTGCTGGCAGGTAACATTTTTTTGCAACCTTTTGCATGATTTCCCTGTTTTTTAACTCATCAAAATAATTATGATTCATCCCAATATCAAATACAGGGTATTTTCTCATTCTGTGAGGTTGATGGACCTGAAAATAAAAACATATATTCTTCATTTTACCTTACTATCTCATTGTAAACATCAATACATTTTTCAGCAGCAGTATCCCATGATAAATTGCCTATTTCTTTTTTTCCTTCATTTGCCAGTGTTTCACTCATGTTATTGTAATTCAAAGCAGAAAGAATTTTATTGGTCATCTCGTTAATATCCCAGAAATCAACTTTCAAAGCATTTGCCAGTACTTCAGATACGCCTGATTGTTTGGATATTAATACTGGAGTATCATTTTTAAGGGCTTCCAGGGGAGTAATGCCAAAGGGCTCACTGACAGAAGGCATTACATATAAATCAGCCATCTGATATGCCCTGTTTATATCTTCTCCTGAAAGATGCCCTGTAAATAAGAATTTGTTTCCTATTCCGAGCTCAGCAGCCCTTTCAATCATCCTGGAATACATGTCGCCGGAGCCCGCTACCATAAATTTCACATTGGGCATAAAATCCAGAACACGCTTAGCTGATTCAATAAAATAATCCGGTCCTTTCTGCAGGGTGATTCTTCCTAGGAAAAGCACAATCTTGTCATTTTGAGTTATATCTTTTTTGAAAGCATAATTGTAATTATTGTCTTTCATATAAATGCCGTTATGGACAACTTTAACCTTTTCAGGGCTGATGCCATAATTATTGACAACCATGTTTTTTGTATAATTACTTACAGCAATGACCCTATCAGCAGCATGCATCCCTGCCCTTTCTATGTCATAAACATACTGGTTAGGGTGTCCTCCTGTCCTGTCAAAATCAGTTGCATGCACATGCACAACCAGCGGCTTTCCCGATACCTGCTTGGCTTTAATACCTGCTTTATAAGTCATCCAGTCATGCGCATGAATAACATCAAAATCCTCAAAGTTTGCAATGACTTTAGCTTTTTCAGAATAGCGTTCGACTTCTTCAAAAAGATCCTTTCCGTAAATGCTGTCTGCGTAATCACTTCCGTATTTCTGGGAAAGTTTTTTTAATGAAGAGGAATATTCTTCAGGTGTCATATAAGAACAGAGCAACGAGTCAATTTTCCTGAATCTAAGCCGTTTATTATCAATGTAAAGATTGTCTGTGACTATTAAATCTACATGTGAAGATTCTTCTGCTTTTTTGCCTTTAGGAAGAACAAATATAACATCAATATTCTTTTTACTCATACCTTTAGTCAGGCCATAACAAGCAGTACCTAATCCGCCTCTGCTATAAGGCGGAAATTCCCATCCGAACATAAGAACTTTCAACCTATGGGCACCTCTTTATTGCTTGGAAACCACCCCGCATTTTATTACCTTCTTCAATGTATAATTGAGTTTATCTTTTTGTGATTATCTTTCTGTAAAAGATAACAACTATAAATATCTTTCTAAATTTATAAATAGCCGTACATTCTATTATTTAAAAAAGTTTCTATTTTGTTCTTGTAGATAATTATCTTTATTTTTTATTTTAGTTTTAAACTTTAATTATTATTTAACTTATTTAACTTATTTACTTTGTTTATTAATAGAAAAATTTAAATATCTATTA
>JAFGRO010000038.1 GCA_016935095.1 Candidatus Woesearchaeota archaeon | reverse complement strand
TGATTGTCAAATTGGCAGTACAACTGCCAATAATTATTAAGAATTCTAAGAATTAATGTGTTTCCTCACTTAACTTGACTTTGCCGGATTTATATAAATTTTTAAAAAAGGAATATTTTCTAAATTATAATGAAGCAAAAGCACAGTAAAAAACCACAGGAGCAGAGAAGAATAGCAAAAGAACGCATTAATATATTATTTGAGCAGGCCAAATTAAGGTTTAAGGAAGACTCTTCTTTGAGTGACAGGTATGTTGAAATAGCAAGAAAAATAGCTATGAAATACAAGGTCAGGATTCCAAGGGAATTAAAAAGGAGATTCTGCAAGCATTGCCACAAATATTTAGTTCCGGGAGCTAATTCCTCTGTTAGATTAACCCAGAAGAAGGTTGTTTATTATTGCCTGAACTGTAAAAAATATATGAGATTTCCCTATAATAAAAAAGCAGGGGATTAATTTTAAGCATTATTTACTACTATTGTATAAAAATTCTATTTTTTCACTATAAAATAGTTAAAAAACCGAAAGATTTATATACTTCTAATAACTACTAAATAGTAATTATATTTGAATGGCGTAGGAGCTTGATTCTTTGAAATCACCCCACCCATACTCTTACGCCTATTCAAAATAATGTGAAAAAAATGATAGAAGACGATGATATGGATGTGCTGGAAAACATGCGAAAGTACCAGCAAAAAAATAAACGCTCATTTAATAGAGTGATTAATAGCAGGGATCTCTCTGATGATGAGCTTGATGAATTATTTTTATCTGATTAAAAAAGGTGTTATTTTAATGGCAAGAATAAGAAGATCAAAAACAAATACCACGTTTTTCATGGACATTCCTAAAAGCGGAGAGCAAGGAAAAAAATGGAAAAAATCAGATGGTGATTTAGATTTTTGCTGCGATTAAAGAAACCTTTTTAAGATTACTTCTGTTCTGAAATTCTATGTATGACCTGGAACTGGATAAACTAATTGAAAAGATAAAATCAACAAATGCAAAATTAGTATGCTTGCAATTACCAGACGGGCTTAAGCCAAAAGCGGACATTATTCAGAAAGAGATTAAAAAAAAAACAGATGCTGAAGTTGTTATATGGCTAAGCTCCTGTTTTGGCAGCTGTGATATTCCTGTTGAGATAAAAAAATTAGGCGTGGACCTTCTGGTGCAATGGGGGCATTCTGAATGGTTGTAAGGATTAAAAAATGGAATTAAGGGACTACTTGCAGACAAAAAGCATGCAAAAGGAATTCAAGTTTTTAATAGAATCTGATATCCTTAATAAATTACAGCCAAAGCTTCTTGAAGCTGCAATACAAATCAAATCTGCAATTGTTAACCATAATCCTGTCATAATCAGGCACCATGCTGATTGTGATGGCTATTGTGCTGCTGTTGCACTTGAAAGGGCAATTCTTCCGATAATATTAGACAATCATGGCAGTGAAAGAAATGCTTCAAAACACTACAAACGCTATTCCAGCAATTCTCCTTTTTATAATTACATTGATGCGTTAAGGGATCTTTCAGGAAGCTTATATGAAAAAAAAAATTTCAGAAGAAAAAATCCATTGATTATCCTTTTAGACCTTGGAGATATAGCTGAAAACCTTACTGCAATAAAAAGAGTAAAGATAAACGGAATTAAAGTGATTGTAATTGACCACCATAATCCCGGAACAAAAGCAAACCTGGAAGAGATGAAAAAAAATGCAGATGTATTTATTAGCCCTTATGATTATGATTTTGACTCTTCATTAGTATGCGGGATGATATGCACTGAGCTTGCCTTGCTGATTAATCCTTACGTAAAAGATATAAAATTTCTGCCTGCTCTTGCTGGCACTGCTGATAAATCTGATAAAGAAGAATTCCAAAAATACCTCAAAATATCAAAGTATTCTTCAGAGTTCTTAAAAAAATTTGCTGCATGTGTTGATTATGAAACACATTATTTAAAGTTTAATGAGTCAAGAGAGCTCATAAACCAGCTTTTAACAGGAAATCATAAGCCAGACAGCAAAATCATTAACCTGATTTACAGTGAGTTTGAGAAGAAAATGAGCATGACAAAAATAGCAGTAAAAGAGTTTGTAGAGATGAAAAAGATAGATAGTATTAAGCTGATAAAGATTGACTGTGAAAAAATTCTTTCACCGGGGGATTTCCCAAATTCTTCAAAAATTGTAAGAATAGCGCATGAATTGTATAACGGGCAGAGAATAACAATAGGCCTTCTTTCAGATGCAATTATATTCAGGGTTAATGATGTTAATGAGTTTAATGTAAATGATGTTGTTAATGAGCTTAAAAAAACCAAGCCTTCCGCGCTGATAAAAGGAGGAGGCCATGAATTTGCAGGCACTCTGAAATTTATTAAGGCAGCTAAAGAAGAAGTCCTTGAATACATAGAAAACTATATTAAACTGCTTAAGCAAAAAAGGTTTTAGAATGGAGTTTTTAAGGTATGTTTTATTATTACTGCTGGGCTTTTCAGGATTAATCATTGGAATTATACTAACTTATTTCACTAAAGAAGAGCTTCCTACGGGTGAAAAATATTTTAAGATCCTGCAGAGTTTTTTGGTTATAGTAATTTTGTTTACTTTTTTTTATTATTTGAATCTTGATTTATATTTAACCTTATTACTTTTTATTTTAAGTATAATTATCTTAAAAATTATAGTACTAAAATTCAATATTAAAAACCCTTCAAAAATAATTTATATATTATTTGGATTTGTTTTTTATTTATCAGGCAAAACACAGGGAGTTAATATTGCTGTTTCATTAATTTTTCTTTATGGATTCCCGACAGGAAGCTTGGTTGGAAAGGAGATTATTGATAAGAAAATTAAAAAAATGGACATTATCTGGAGAGTAGCAAAAGAATATATAGGGTATTTGATAATTGGACTGATTCTTTATTTTTTCTAGATTAAATATATTATATAAGTTATTATAAATCCAAGAATGCCTCCAACAATAACCTCTGTAGGAGTATGGCCGATAAACTCGTATAAATGCTCTGATTTGATTTTTTTATTTATATGGAACTCTCCTATTATTTTATTAATCACTTCTGCCTGCTTTCCTGCTGCTCTCCTCACGCCTACAGCATCATAGATTACAATAAAACTGAAAATCAATGTGACAATAAATAAGGTTGAGATCCCTGTTTCATGAAATAACGAAGTGCTTAATGCAACAACAATTGCTGTATGGGAGCTTGGCATATGCCCTGATTTGAAAAACAATGAAATATCGAATCTCTTTGATTTAAACCAATTGAACACTGGTTTTAAGGAGCTAGCAATAAAAAAGCTGAGAAAAACGCTTTGTATAATTTTATTCTGAAATAATGGTAATAAATCATTAATCATATTTTTCTTACTTGGGAAGAAGTTTAAATAATTTTTGAAAATCATGTCAAAAAAGAGAAATTGACCTCTCAAGTGAATACACCGGGTGCATGCTCGCCTTTGGCTCAGGTCAGTTTCTTTTTTGAGCACACCAGAATCCACTATTCAATTGAATAGTGGTATTCTTAGTGTATAAAAAGATTTTAAACTAGCCAGTGATTTCTTTAAAATATGAACTACACAATCCTTGACTGCTATACTGATGAACCCGCAGGATTAGGTGTGCCGCCTTATCTGGGTGTTTATCCAAGGTATATTGCCGGCAGACTAAATGAAAAAGAAGTAAATTACATTACTATTGATGATTTAAGAAAATTTAAATTAAATGAAAAAAAGGAAATAAATAGAAAGACAAATATAAGGATTTATAATACCACCAATAAGGATATTTCCAGAATATTAAAAAAAACAGATGAATTAATTGTTGTTCTGGGAGTGCATACTCCTGGAAAATATTTAAGCGCTATTCCCGGGACATTAAGAGAGATTTCTGCTTTAATCAAAGACATTAGTTGCAGGAAAGTGCTGACAGGCCCGGCTGTTTTCGGCACACAGTCAATGGGCGGCAGGTTCTTTGAAAGAACAGACCTGAGTTTTTTTGATGAGATAAGGGATTATAATTTTGATTTTTCTGATTTAAGGGCTAAACAGGGAGCATATATTATAAAACAGATCCCTGATTTAAGGATTATTGAGATTGAAACTGGAAGAGGCTGCTCAAGATTAAAAGGGTGCAGTTTCTGCCTTGAGCCGGTAAAGCATAAAGGTGCTGTTTTCAGAAGAACGGGTTTTATTATAGATGAAATAAAAGAATTTTATAAACTAGGAGCGAGGTATTTCCGCTTAGGAAAGCAGAGCTGCTTTTTTTCTTATCCCTGGATTAAGGAATTACTAGAAGGGATTTGGAAAAATTGTCCTGATATAGAAGTCCTGCATATAGACAATGCAAACCCCAGCTTTGTGACAGAAGACAAAACAAAACTGATTGTAAAATACTGCACAGAGGGAAATGTTGCCGCATTCGGTGCTGAAAGCTTTGACAGGGCGGTAATCAAGGCAAACAACCTCAATGCAACACCTGAATCTGTCTATAAAGCTGTAAAACTTATAAATAAGCATGGTAGCAAATCAGGAAAAAACGGCATGCCTGCTTTTTTACCGGGAATTAATCTTTTGTTCGGCTTAAAAGATGAAAGCAAAAACACACATAAAGAAAACATGCACTGGTTAAAAAAAATATTAGATGAGGATTTATTATTAAGGAGAATCAATATCAGGCAGGTTAATATTTACCCTGAGACAGATTTATTCGACACATGTAAAAATAAGTTCATAAAAAAGAATAAGAAACATTATTGGAAATGGAGAAATGAGGTCAGGCAGGAGATTGACAATCCAATGCTAAAAAAGCTTGTTCCTGTTGGCAGAGTTCTGAAAAAAGTAAGAATGGAAATCTATGATGGGAACACAACTTTCGGCAGGCAGGTTGGAACATACACTTTGATTGTAGGCATTAAAAAAAGAATTGAATTAAACAAATTCTATGACATAAAAATCACAGGGCATATGCTGAGAAGCGTTACTGGAGAAATCATAAATTAAGGTAAATCAAGGCACAGCCCTGAATTTTGTGTTTATTAATCCCCATTCCACAAATATTAAAATCAGGCTGATCATCATTAAGCCGAACCTTAAGTCAATGTCAAGAAAAGCTTCATTTTTTAATGATGCAATCTCGCTAAAAGCTTCAAGCAGTTCATCTTCATTCCTGGCTTCAAAAAATTTTCCTCCTGTTTCTTCAGCAATTCTTTCCAGGGTTTCTTTATCATAAACAGCAGAAATATTAAGCGGGAGATAACCTGAGATGCCCTGTTCTGTGCCGATTCCGATTGTATGCACTATTACATGATGTTTTTTAGCGTAGTTTATTCCTGATGATACAGGGTCATTCACAAAGCTTCCGGTTGTCTGTGAGCCGTCTGTCAGCAGGATGATTGTTTTTGATTTTATTCCCTGCCCTAATATATTTGTGCTTGTGATTAATGCTGTTCCAATATCAGTGCCTCCTGCAGTCATAATATCAAGGTTATTGATTGTTTGTTTTATCTTGTTCATGTCAATGCTTAATAAATCTTCAATCAACGCCACTCCTGAAAAAGAAACCACTCCTATTTGCGTTCTTGAGTCAAGTGTATCAACAAAAGCCAATGCAGCCTGTTTTGCAGCTCTCATCCTGTCAGGATACAGGTCTTCTGTTAGCATGCTTGCACTTGTGTCTATTGTAAGTACAAAATCATTATAATTCTCTTTCCCTTTATACCATAACACAGGTCCTGAAGCGCTTAATATCAATAAAGTTATAATAACCAATCTTAAAATAAGCAATGATGTGTTTTTTGTAATCAGGGTAGAGCCTGTGACTCGTTTCAGGGCTTCAAAATTAGCAAATTTTATTGCCTTTTTCTTTATATGCCTGAAAAAATAAAAATGAGTAAGAATTAAAAGAGGTATGCTTAATAATAATATTAAATAAAAAGGATGTTCAAATACTACTTCCATTTTTGCCCTCTTTTTTTAATAAATTTTAAAATCTTGTCAGTAAAAGGCTTGTCTGTTGTCAATAACAGAAAATCAGATTTCAGTAAATTAAATTTTCTCCTGATCAGGTTTTCATCTTCTTTTACCTGCTTTGCATAAATCTCATGATATTGTCCTGAATCAATATAAATCTTTTCATTGGAATACGGATCCTGAAGAACATATTGTCCTGCATGTTTTGGCAGTTCCCTGTCCCTTGGGTCCCTGATTAAAAAGCCAATTACCTCGAATCTCTGCGAGAGTATCTGCAGGTATTTATACCAGTTGCCTTTCAGGCCAATAAAATCCGAAACAATGATAACCAATGCTTTTTGTTTAATAAAAGACAACATAAATTTTACGCCGACTTCAAGATCAAAATTACCCCCATAATTATTTACATTAGTAAGCTCTTTTATCAGGAAATGATATTGTTTTTTTCCCAGCTGCGGCTGCAGTTTTGAAATTAATTTATCAGTGAACATTGCATAGCCGATACCTGCTCCTGCCTCTATAATGCCGAAAGCCAGGCTTGAAACAACTTCAGCAGCAAATTCGCATTTTAATTTTTCTGTGCTTGCAAACAGCATGCTGTCTGAAACATCTATTAAAAAAAAAACATTGAAATTTTTTTCAATATTATATTCCCTGATTAAAAGTTTCTGAGCCCTTAGTGAAGCTTTCCAATCAATATAACTGGCATCATCTTCCGGAGTAAAAGATCTATATCCCTCAAATTCAAAGCCTTTTCCTTTAAAGGAGGTAATTAAGCTTCCTGACAAAACATTGAGAATCCTTCTTTTGGCATACATGTCCAGGTCATGCAGTTTGGGAATTAAATCAGCTTTAAACTCTTTTATCGGCATAATAATCTTCTCTTTTTTAAGTATAATATTTATTCCAGAATTATATAAAAGTTGTGATTTTAGACTATAGGCACATTATCAAGAATTTCCTTTATTATTTCATCAGTTTTAATCTCTTCAGCCTGGCCTTCATAATTCAGGATTATCCTGTGCCGTAAAACCTTTGGGGCAACATATTTTATATCATAGGGTGTAACAAATGTCCTTCCAGTGATTAATGCGTGAGCTTTTGCAGCAATAAATAGACTGATGCTTGACCTTGGAGATGCTCCGTAATAGATATATTTTCCAAGATTAATTTTATATTTATCAGGGTATCTTGTAGCATCAGATATTCTGACAAGATATCTTTCAATTTTAGGATCAAGGTAAACATTTTTGACATCTTCCTGGACTTTAATTATTATTTCGGGTGAAAGAATGGGCTCTATATCAAAGTCTTCAAATTTGTAAAGTGAAATATTTTTATGCAGTATCTCTGTTTCTTCATGCACATCCGGGTAAGTCATAATTAATTTATACAGGAACCTGTCAACCTGCGCTTCCGGCAAAGGATAGGTCCCCATCTGCTCTACCGGGTTTTGGGTTGCCATAACAAAAAAAGGAAATGGCAAGGGATATGATGTCTTTCCTATTGTTACCTGGCGCTCCTGCATGCCCTCTAAAAGAGCGGATTGGACTTTTGGAGGAGCCCTGTTTATCTCATCACCTAGAACAAAGTTTGCAAAAATAGGGCCTTTAATTGTATAAAAGCCGCGGTTTTCGTCATAGGTAGTTATTCCAATTATATCTGAAGGAAGTAAGTCCGGAGTAAATTGGATTCTTGAGAATTTGCACCCGGTTACTTTTGCCAGGCTTCTGACTAATAGTGTTTTTGCAATTCCCGGAATTCCCTCTACAAGGCAATTTCCATGTGAAACCAGCGCCTCTAAAAAAGATTCCAGAATCTCATGTTGGCCGACAACAACCTTTGCTATTTCACTTTTAATTTTGCTGAATATTTTTTGATATTCATTTACTTTTTTTCCAAATGATTTATCAACGTGAATTATATCTGTCTTTTTAATTATCTGAGGTGGCCTTTTTTCTTCACTGTAATGAGCTGCCGGTTCTTCTGGATTAATTGTCTCTGTTTCTTCACCAGTGTTAATTGGTTCTTCTTTAACCTGGATGTTTTCTGTTGCAGGCAGATCCTTCTCTTCTGCTTCGTGAGTTACCTGTTTTTTTTCAACAATCTTATCTTTCTCATGCGGTTTTTCTTTTTTTTTAAAACCTATCTCTTTCTTTTCAGGAATAATTAGTTCTTCTTTAGCAGTTTCTTTTTTTATTTTTCCAACTTTTTTAGAAATAGCTTTTTTTTCCCCTTTTTTTAGCTGAATTTTTTCCTTGGAAACAGACTTATCCTGAATTTTTTGTTCAGAATTAATTTTATTCGTTTTTAACTCTTTTTTTTTTTTTTTAATATTTTTCA
>JAFGRO010000037.1 GCA_016935095.1 Candidatus Woesearchaeota archaeon | reverse complement strand
TGATTGTCAAATTGGCAGTACAACTGCCAATAATTATTAAGAATTCTAAGAATTAATGTGTTTCCTCACTTAACTTGACTTTGCCGTTCAACAGTTAACTATTTAAATAATTATGATTTTCCAAGACATTATTATTTAAAAATGGCAAAGAGCATATTAGGCACGGCAAAAAGGTTTGGTCCCAGGTATGGAAGAACAACAAAGCTTAGATTTGCTGAAATTGAACAGGAACAGAGAAAATTACATAAATGCCCTTATTGCCATAATATGAAAGTAAAACGAATCTCTGTAGGCATATGGAAATGCAAAAAATGCAATGCAAAATTTACAGGTAAAGCCTACACAATCTGAAAATGGTACTATACAAATGCTTTTATTGCAATAAAGAAATTGACGGCGCTACTTTAAGAAAAAAAGTAAGATGCCCTTATTGCGGTTCTAAGATGTTGTTTAAGCCAAGATTGACAATTACAAAAGTAAAATCACGATGATTGCTTGTTTTGTTTTTTAACATAATAATATAAACAAGATTAGTTAAGCACATTGCTGGATAATTATGTAAAAAATGGCTGAATTAAGCAAGGCAAATAAAGAAAAAATAGAGCAACTGCAGCTTATAGAACAGAATATCAGTGCTTTAATTGCTCAAAAACAGCAATTTCAGGCTCAGATTCTTGAAACAGAGTCAGCATTATCTGAATTAAAAACAACAAAAAAGGCTTTTAAAATCATAGGCAATATAATGGTACAGTCTACATCTTATAGTTTGAAAAAAGAGCTTTCTTCAAAAAAAGAAATGCTGGAGTTAAGAGTAAAAGCAATTGAAAAACAGGAACAGAATCTCAGGAAAAAAGCATCTGATATTCAAAAAGAAGTTTTAAAAGGCATGGAGAACTGAAAAAATGACAGATACCAAAGAGAAAGACCTGCAGAATGTAATAATTGTATTATCAGAGTTAAAAGAAGATACAACAGTTCCCAGGAATATAAAAAATAAATTGGATGTTATACTTGGTATCTTAAATGAGAAGGGTGATCTCTTTCTTAGAATAAATAAGGCACTAAATGAATTGGATGAAATATCTAATGATAATAATATTCAGCCTTACACAAGAACCCAGATTTGGAATATTGTTTCTATGCTGGAATCTATTTAATCTTTTTTAAGTTAATCTGTGATTTAATTAAAATTGTATTTGGGATGATAATGAGCTCGTTTTCTTTATTTTTCAAATGAATATTTGTCAGGTTGATTTTTACGATTTTTCCAGTGATATTATTGATTTTTATGCTCCTCCCCTTTTTTAATAATTTTCTTTCAACAAATATTCCTGTAACCAGATTAGGCAGAAAGTCCTTTAACATTAAAAAAAAGGATATGATTATGAGAATGAAAATAGTTGCAGCAAAGAAATAAAATACAATATTCACAACGCCTAGTTGAGCTAATGCCGCAATCAGGGATATTATATAAATAATATAAGATAAAAACACACTGATAAATCTTTCAAGATTGAGCCTCATGCCGGATGTATTCCTGATTATTTTATTCAGTTCTATCTCATTTAGGATCTTATAAACCAGTTTTCCCAGTGTTTTGCCGAAAATAAAGCCTATTAAAAATATAAAAAAGGCCAGCAGGAGCCTGGATACAAAACCGAACTGAAGCCTGTCCAGATAATTAATGCCATGAGTAAAAATTTCATCAGCCATGAATTAAAGGTAGAATAAGAGTATATTTAAATGTTATTTTTACCTATAACCCTTTTTTCCTTTTAAAGGGACAAATGAAAAATTGCCGAGTTTTTTTATGGCGAGAGAGTCTTTATGTTTTATAAGTTTAATCATCTCCTGCCCAAAAAGAGATTCCACTGGCGCTACAATAATACCCTCTTCTTTTAACTGCTCTATTATTGGATTAGGTATTTCAGGGCATCCTGCTGTAACAATAATCTTATCATAAGGTGCTTCATCACTATAACCAACAGAACCGTCTCCATGAATCACATGAACATTTTTTATACCTGCTTTTTTAAGATTTTGCTTTGCAAATTCAATTAAGTCTGATAATATTTCAACAGATAAGATTTTCCCATTAGGTTCAACAATCTTAGCCATGATTGATGCATTATAGCCAGAGCCGGTACCAATTTCCAGGACTTTTTCTCCTTGCTTTAATTCAAGCTGCTCAATCATAAATGCGACAGTGTATGGCTGAGAAATTGTCTGTCCAAAGCCAATAGGCAAGGGGTAATTTTCATAAGCTTCATTTAAATTTTCTTTCCTTACAAATAAATCTCTTGGCACTTTTTTTATTGCATGTAATATCTTTTTATCAGAAACACCCATATCAATTATTTCATTGATTAGTATGCTGATTTTTTTTTCATTACTATTTTTTTCGGAAGTTTTCATCTTCTCCTTTTGGCATTCGGATAATAACCATCCTGCTCTGAATCAGTCGTAACTCAAAACACAGGCTGCATGCTAAATAAATAAGGATTAATTGATTATAAAATTTTCTTTTGCCAAAAACCAAAAATTTAATTAACTCTGAAACCATTCTTAGATACATATGGAGAATATACGTCTGTTCAGGGAAGTGACAGAGAATGATCAGGATATAGTTGGTATTAAGGGCTTAAGTTTAGCTAAACTTTCCCAGAACAGGTTTGGCACATCTCCCGGCTTTATAGTAACATCAAATGCTTATTTAGATTTTATTGAAAAAGATTCATTAAAAAATCATGTCAGGGAATTACTATCTAAAATTGAAAAGGATTATTCTAATATTGAGGAGATTTCCTCTCAAATTAAAAAATTAATAATGAATGCCTCTTTTCCTGAAAATATAGAAGAGGACATTATTGATTCGTATCATAGTCTTGGGTTTGACATAAGCAAAAGTGATGCATCTTCTTTATTAGAAACAAACGAGGTTTTTGTTGCTGTAAGAAGCAGTTATTTACATGCATTGAAACCAGGAGCGGATATTGGTTACCCCACTATGTTAAATATCAAGGGAACAGCAAGATTACTTAATTCAATTAAAAAATGTTATTGTTCTTTTTTTGATCCGAAATCAATAAAGTACAGAATAGAAAACAATCTGGCAAGTGAGCATGGCCTGGCTGTAATCATCCAGAAAATGGTCAATGCAGATAAGGCAGGAGTTTCTTATTCAATTAATATAGAATCCCAGAATAATAATGAAATCCTTATCAAGGCATGTTTTGGTCTTGGCGAGGCCATTGTGACCAGCAGTATTTATCCTGACAGCTATATTGTCAATAAAATTGACTTATCAATTAAAGATATTAAAATTTCAGAAAAAGAATTTGAATTTATTCTTGACAGGGATACTGAAAAAACAGCCAAGCACTTTTTAAAGGATAAGGGCAAAGGACAGGTTTTGACGTATAATGAAATATTGGAAATAGCAAGGCTGACTAAAAGAATCTCATCACAATTACAAAAACAGGAAAAGATAGAGTGGGCAATAAAAGGGGATAAGATTTATATCTTTCAGTCAAAGGAAATATTCATGAAAGATCCTCAGCTGACTTCCGGAAAAGAAACTACTGAGAGGATAGAACTTGAGATTTATGAGCCGAATGAAGAAGAAAAGATTCCTGATGTAGTGGATATTGACGAGGAATATGACCTTGAGAAAGACCTGGAAGTATTGGATGAAATTGAAAAACAGGAAACCGGAGAAACTAAAGAAAATTCAATAGACATAAAGGATATTGAAGATGCTCTTATTCCTAATGAAAACAAACAAAGTGAGCAGGCATCTGAATCTGATGAGAAGAATATAAACAAAATTGAGGAAAACCAAGAATGGCAAAAGCAGGGAGAGAACATTGAACCTCATCAGGAGCATGTTGAAGACGATACTGAAAGAGTTGAAGAAACAATAAATGAAATTCCAGAAGAACAAGTTCCTGAAGTCCCTGAAGAACATCAGGAAGAACAAATTTTTCCAGAAGAAATCAGCTTTATAAATGATACAGAAGAAGAGCAAAAACAAGAAGAACCTTTAGAGAATCCGCATGAGCCTTCTGGAAAAGCAGCAGAAGAGCCTGAAAACCAGAATAATGATGAATTATTCAGTGAAGAAGAAATCGATGAAATAATGGTGACTTCACCTTCAGGTACTGAGCCTGAGCCATTTGAACAGTTCAAAGAAGAAATACAAATGCCTGAAGAAGCGCCTGAATCAGAAAAAACCAATGAAG
Organism: Candidatus Woesearchaeota archaeon; assembly: GCA_016935095.1. Classification (GTDB taxonomy): domain Archaea; phylum Nanobdellota; class Nanobdellia; order Woesearchaeales; family GW2011-AR15; genus WJJD01. The sequence goes on along the minus strand of JAFGRO010000037.1, from coordinate 44,304 downwards.
ACGACAGTGCAGATAAATCAATATTTTCTTCAATTGAGGGATTTAAAACTTCTGAACCAGAACTTCAGGAAACAGAAACAATCAATAAGCTCAGAGAGGTTAAAATTCAGATTGATCCGAAAAAAATACTAGAAAAGGCTTTATTCAACAGCGGGAATGTTATTGTAACCTGTGATATGGCTATTATATCTAAATTAAAAAATAAATATTTTGATAAATATAATGAAGAGACTCGTTCATTTAATGAATTAACTGAAAATCTAAATGAAGAAATAGGAGATTATCTTGAAGATATAAGGAGAATCCATGAATTAAAAACAGATTTCTTAGAGGGAATAATTGAGCCTTCTCCTAAAGATATTGAACTTGCGTTGAGAATTGCAAAGGAGTTTGTTGAAAAGGATTAGAATTTTAAAAACAAATAGATTTTATTAAAACAAATATCCTCTTACTCAGACTTTTGTGCAAGTAAACAATAAATTCATCTTTAGTTTTCCATCTTGTTTTTCTGATTATTTTTTCAGAATCAATGAAATCGGGAAAACCAGCAACTACAATATCTGTGGAGTCATAGGCTGATTTCAGAAAATTAAAATATAATCTTTCTAAGTTTGATGCTTTTGAGCCTTTGCCGTAAGGCAGGTCTGTTACAATGCAGTCAAATTTATTATTTATTTTTTCAGAATTATGTATCTTTAATTCATGACTTTTGATTTTATAATAATTTAAATTTGTTTTACATTTCTCAATAATTTCATTTTCAATATCATATCCGGTAATATTAAAACCCATGAAACCTGCCTCTATTAATATGCCGCCTGTGCCGCAAAACGGGTCACATAATCTGCCTTTTAATTTTCCTGTTAAATTTATCATTGCCCTGGCTAATCCCGGATGTAAGGAAGTGGGATGCAGTTCCGGTCTTAGATGGGCTTTTCTTTTTAAATAAGATTTATCTGTATCTGCTATGAATAAACCGCATACGACAATATCCTCTGCAAAGAAAAAATGGATTTCTGTTTCTGAATTATTTAATTTTACTTTTGGTTTTTTTAAAGAATTCCATATATAGCCTGCTAGTTCCTTTTCTTTTTCTGGATCATTTGAATTTATGCAGCGGACACAGAAATTATTCTTATATATTTTTTGCCAATTGTAATTTCCAATTTTTTCAATCAACTTATTTTTATTTGATTTAAACAAAAATCCATAAACTGAATGAGTATATGCAAGTCTCTCCTGCATATTAAGCTTCGTGTTTATAACTAATAAATTATCAATTAATTCATTATTTTTCGGTTTAGCCAATGCCAGGACTTCCTGTTTTGCAAGCTCAATGTTCTCTTTGGATAATAGGAAGATATGTTTCATTAGACTAAAGAATCCAAGCATACTAATAAAAATTGTTAAAAAGCGATAAACTTATAAATAAGTATATACTTACTTTTGTTGAAATGATAGAAACTGTTAATGTATCCTCTCGGGGACAAATTGTAATCCCAGAAAAAATCAGAAAAAAATATGAAATTTCAAGAGGAGATAAACTTGTATTAATTGATACTGGTAATGAGATTCTAGTAAAAAAAGAAGAAGATATTGCAAATGCATTGCTAAAAAGTTATAGAATCAATGAAGAAATTTATGGAGGGATGATATTAGCTGAAAAAAGTTTAGCAAAAGATTGGAATTTAAAAGAAGATGAAATCTGGGATAAATGTTGAACAAAGAGATATTTTAATTGTACCCTTTCCTTTATCAGATCTAAGCTCAGTCAAAAAAAGGCCAGTTCTTGTTCTATCAAATAGTATCGAAAACAAATTAAACGAGGATATTCTTGTTTGTCAGATTACTTCAAGATTAAAAGAAGAAAAATATTCTATAATTATTGACAATCAAAATTTAGAGCAAGGTAAACTTCCTCTCAAAAGCAGAATAAAAGTTAATAGACTAATCACAATAAGTAAAGAGATTGTAATTAAAAAAATAGCAAAATTAAATTGCACAACTTATTCAAATGTTATTGAAAAACTGGTTGGGCTTGTTAAAGGAAAAGCTAAATACTTTAATCCTAAAATAAATGTTGATATTTTAGTTGCTAAAAAGAATAGAATCCTTCTGGGATTATTAACAAAAAAATGGAGTTATAATGGAAAGCAGGTTTATGGTGTGCCTGGAAGAGATATAAGATTCGGAGAAAAAATAAGTGATACAGTTAAAAGAAACATAAAACAGGAGTTTGATTGTAACGTGACTAATTACAGGATTATTTGTGTTAATGCAAATTATGCCTTAGGAAATCATTATATCGGAATTGGAGTAATAGCAGAGATAGATGGAGAACCTAAAGTTTTAATACCTGAAGAATGGGAGAAATGGGAATGGTTTACAAAAGATACAATTCCTAAAAACTTGTTTCCTGCAACGAAAAATCTGATTGAATCTTACTTTAATAATAAAACATGTGTTTCTGAATAGTTTATTTCCTTATAGAAAATTATTTAAACTTTTGGCAATTAAAATTAGTCATGGGGTTTGAAAAAAGAGGCAGGCCAACTTATTCTGTAATCAGGCAGAATATAATAGAAATTCTTTATTATCTCGGAAAAGGGTATGGATATGACATTTACAAGATATATAGGGCTGTTTTTCCCAAAATAACTTTAAGGTCTATTTATTATCATCTTAACAAAGGCATTACCCTGGGTGAATTTAAAATAGAGAAAATAGAAAAAGAAAAAGGGGATTATTCATGGGGTGAAACAGCAGAAAAAGTATATTATGTCCTTGGAAAAAATGCCAAGCCAAAAGGTTATTCCCGTATAAAAGAATATCTCAGCAAAGAAAATGGTAAATAAAAAGCTTGTTGAATACATTAGGGATGTAAAAACCAAGGGATATAAAGACGAGGCAATAATAACACACCTGAAAAAACACGGGTATCCTGAGCATATTATTGATGATGCATTTGAAAGCCTTAATTCAAAGTTTAATAAAATCTATATAGCAATGGTTGTGCTGATAAGCATTGCGGTTTTATTGATCATTGGAATAATCTTCATAGGGTTAAAAGACAGGATAAGAATATTCCAGCCCAATCCTGTCTGCAGTGATGTTGAAATTTCTTTGTATGAATACCGGGACAAGAGCATTTTTTGTAATATAGTGGGAAATGAGATGAAAATACAGGTTCCTGTTGAAAATTCAGGACAAATAGATATAAGTGAGATGCGTATACAAATAAAAGGTAAAGAAAAAAAGAGTAATGACATAGATGAGAAGATAGTTATTAAATCAGGGGATATATTCCCTAAACTGATTAGTTATTCTCCTGATGAGAATGGTGAATTAGATAGCATATCTTTTATTCCGATAGTCTACAGGGATAATAAAAAAATAACATGCAAAAACAAGGCATTGATAATTGAGGAATTTAATTGCGGATGACTGACCATTATCCCCTATGAACTTCCTCAAGTTTCCTGAGAAATCCGAGCAGTGCAAAAGCCTCTCTTTTTGTTAAAAATCCTTTATTCACAATATTTTTCCAGACCAGTTTCTGGGTTTGTTTTTTTTCTTTTGTCTGGAATTCAAGCTTATCAAGAATATTAGTTATTTTTTCAAGAATAACTTCTTTTTCTTTAGCAGATGCTAAAGCAATATGGTTGTTTAATTTATTTTTTCCATGTATTTTATAAAGCTCATAAAAAACAATTGAAGCAGCATGGCTGATATTCAGGGCAGGATAGTTTTTTGAGGAGGGTATTGTAACAACGAGATTGCATCTCCTGATTTCTTCATTATTTAAACCAGAGCCGTCCCTGCCAAAAACAAGGGCAGTTTTTTTATTAAAATCAAGCGTTTCTGCTAATTTTCCAGGAGTTAAAGGCAGCCTTGGAATATTATAATCTGAGCCGAGAACAGATGTTGTTCCGATAATTAAATCAAAATCTTTGAAAATAGAATCTTTTGATTGTTCTGTAAAATAAGAATAATCTTTGATAATGGCTTTTTTTAAAATTTCTTTTGAATGCTTTGCCCTGCCGAGAGCTTCGTCATTCAGATGGTCTGTTTTAGGGTTAATTAATATTAGTCTGCTTAAATCAAAATTTTTCATAGATCTTGCGATTGCTCCAAGGTTACCTGAGTTCTCGCTTTCAATCAAAACAAGTGTAATCATATTAACCAGAATATATTCTGAAAATTTAAAAGTATTGAATCAAAATATTTTTATTGACTTCAGGACTTCTCTGATTAAGGGAATAATAAAAGAAAGAATTATTAAAAACAGGGTTATTAAGCTTATTTTGATCCATAAGTTGTTTCCTTTTTTTTTGTCTGGGATTAATTTATAAAGCACAATCTGCAGCATTCTTCCGCCGTCTACCGGACCAAGAGGCAATAAATTAGCAATGCCGATGCCCATGCTTAATACAAACATCCAGAATAAGAGATTAGAGATTATATCGAGTGCACTGAATATTATTTTGGATAATAAATCACTATTCACAAGCTCTTTGCTTTTATGGATATTAATAATCTGTCCTGTTTGCGAGCCGGTTATACCTATTAGTGCTTTGCCTGGATTTTGCGGATGCTCAATAGCCTTGAACTCATAATTTAATTCATTGTTTGAGATTTTCACTGTTTCAGACGGTTTTATGTTTTCAAGGGCATTTAAAAAATCTTTTTCTGAATTTATCTTAATCCCATTTAAATGCGTAAACACCGTGGCTGCAGGGACACTGGCATTAAATGCAGGCAAAAAAGGAGTAATTGCGTAAAATGAAAATCCTTCTGTAACTGACATACTGCCCATTAAAGGGTTTATTATATTGCCAAGCAATACCAGGACCAATATCCCGAACAGAATATTTGAAAACGGACCGGCTGAAAAGATTGAATATTGCACAATATCGCTTTGTTTTTTCAATTTTTTTTCATCAGGCTCAACAAAAGCACCTATAAACGGCCCTAAAAACAAGATGCCTGTGGACCTGACCTTGACTTTATGCGCTATTGCAACTAATCCATGGGCAGATTCATGAACAACAGAAACAACGAATATTGATATTATTGTATACCAGAACGGAAAAAATATTTCTGACCCGGGAACTTTGACTCCTGGAATAACAGGGGAAAATGCCGCCGGCGCCTCTGGTTTAAAAAACAGGTTTGCAAAACTATTGACAACAATGAATGAGACATAAATCATGCCTATAAATCCAATGCCTATTCCGATATATGATATTATTTTTATTAATTCTCTGTATTTCTCCCCGAACCTCTGAATAAATTTGATCCCGATTTTTGTCTTGTAAAGTGCAATTATTTTTGCCTGTATCTCGAATTTTTTCCTGTTTAAGTAAATCAGCAATCCGACAACAGAATAAAATAGAACAACCCATATATTGTTAAAAATCCAGTTAAAAAAGGGAGTAATAAAATTAAATAAAAACCTCATTTTTTTCTTAGCGGCCTGAAACTATGTCTGCCACATTTTTTGCAACTAATCTTACCTGCCAAGACTTTTAAAGTAGGTGCTTTAGTCTTAGTCTTACATTTCTTACAAACATAAGTATTCTTAAACCACCTTTCATCAGCTTCTGGGAATTTAACCATAAAAAATACCTCTTGTGTTTTTTAGTGCACTAAAAAATGAATTTTATTCATTTTTTATTTGTTTCATTATTCTATCATTGAGTATTTCCCAATATAGTATAGTTACACCAGCATTGACCTCTCCTTGAAGTTCTTTTGGGATTTTCATATCAAATGTTTCATAAGTAGATGAGTCCATTACATTGGCAGTATCTTCCTGTACTGTTAACACCTGGGCTGTTTTTTTTTCAATAATAGGAACTTCAACATTATCGTGACCAGGCATAACCACCTGGCGTTTTCTATCGTCAATAATGCCCACTGCCTCTACCCTTGTCTTGGCATGACCGTGTTTTCCAGGACGGGAGGTCTGTGTGTTGGTGACAACACATGCGGCACCTTCCAAAACAACATAACTCCCTTTTTTAAGACTTCCGACACTTGCTAATTTTGTTTCGGCCATTATATATCACCCTTAAGGATTTGGTTGGGATTTATAAAGTTTGCGAGGGAAATATTTATTTAATAGAATGTTTAACAGGGATTATATAAATTTTATTGATTTTACCAGAATCTCAGAATTCTTTTGAATCTATGCTTTTTTAAGAATTTCTTTAATTTATCCTCAATTTCAGGATCTTCAAACTGCTTTTCTCTTTTTTTGAATTCTCTTGTGTGATGATAAGACCTCCCGTTTTTATCTTTGAATTTTAGCTTTTTATGCAGAATTTCATGGTACATTACATAATCCATTAATAATTGTTCTTTTACCAGGATTTTTGAGATAGTTATTGAATCAGTACCATAATCATAACTGCCGAGCTTTGATATTGATTCATTTCCCAGCACAAGATTAGGCATTAGAACCATTCCCTGAAAATATTTTTCATTGACTCTGTTAAATGATTCCAGAAGAACAGGATTTATAGTTGTTTTAGGAATAGCAAGATGGACTTTTTTTAAAAAAATATTATACATATCAATATAGATTGTATTTATTTTGGTTTTGAAAACCCTGTTAAGCAGGCTTTGAATTAATCCGCGTTTAATTTCAGGAGAAACATCTTTCCATTTGAAGCTTAACCTGAATTTTAATTCTATTTTGTTATACCAGACATTGGCATTATAGCCTTTAAATGCTTTTGAGTATCTGAGAGAAGTTCCATAAGGGCATTCTTTGTTGTAAAGTTCCTGATATGATTTGTCTATTAGAATGGACATGATTAATTAAAATTATAAAAGATGATTTAAAATTAACTGTCAATCTCATACCTTAAAACAGCAGCAACTTTACCCATATCCCTTAATTGTACGCCTTCACGGGTTTCTGTGGAAATTATTTCAACATTGCTCCCAAGCTCATTTGCTGTTTTCTCAAACTGTTCTATTGTGTTTTCATCTAATTCCTCGCTTAACAGCAAAGTATCCACAGCCCCCATTTCAAGGCATTTTTTTGTCTCAGAAAGACCATAAGAAACCATTTTAGGCTTTGTAGAAAGTAGATTAAAGAATTTTTGCATTATCCCTTTTTCAGTTGCAATTTCCTCATCTGACAAAACATCCTGGCTTTTATCAACTAATTCCTGCAGGCCAAATTCACCAGTATAACTTAAGTCTTTGACTGCAATTATTTTTCTTTTTACCTGGTCGGTGATGTCTCCTTTGTCAATCAACTCATTTTTTGTCCTTCCTGGGCCTCCAACAATAATCCCTTTAATGTCCTTATTATTCTCAAGAAAATTAACCCTCATATACTCTCCGACTTTTTTATAGAACTCTTTTGCTGCGCCCTCAATTAAACGCTCGAATCTTTGAGAAGAGTTATGAACAAGAATCCCATTTGCAAAGAAATTTTGGTTTTTTACAGAGATATCTACCATCTCAACAGTTCTCTTTATTTTTTGTATTTTACTGATTTTTACAGGTAAAAGAGGAATTTCGTAAATCTCAGATAATTGTTTATGTAATTTTTTATCCTTAACATAGGCTAATATTGACCTTTTAAAAGTCTGCTTGCTCATCATTCTTTCATTTCTAAAAAAATTATTTACTTTTGGAAATAATTCAAGATTATAGCCTGCCCTTTCAATAATCTTTCTGATTTTACTTCCTGAAACAATAATTTGTCGTACATTGCTTCTGTCTGATTTCTTTTTTAATAAATTATCCAGTCTTTTATATTTCTGTTTAGAAGTAAATCCAATATATTTTTTAAACAATTTAATTGATTTTTTTTCAGTTATATCAATAGAAAATCTATGGTTGTTGGTGTAGTTGTTTTTTTTATTATCATATTCATAAATTGAACAAATAATTGAAAATCTTAACAACAAAAGCTGAATTTGGTGAATCAGTCTTTTATTATTTATTCCAAGAGCTAAACCTCTTTCAAAAGTACAGTAACCTTCAGCATCAAAAAATCCTTTCAAAAAAAATGCAATTATCTTTTTTGGAGACTGTAGTATTCTTACAGGGATTTCTGAGTTTCTAGCCTTCTTTATTTCAGGAAATTCTTCTTTGATTAATCTTACTAATGGTCTGCTTGTAAATCTCAACTGATGATAATTCTTTGATTTTCTAAATTTATATGAAGAAGTGATATTGAAATATTTATCAAACTTATTTTTATATAATAAAGCAACTTCTTTGTTTTGTTCAAAAAAAGTAATTCTATCTGTTTCGATTGAGCCATCACCTATGTAATAGCCTATGAATTGTGCAAAATCTTCATCAATTTTTTTTGGTAGTTTAATATTTGAGCCTTGATGACCTTTTGGTTGAGTATATTTTTCTAAGAAATCCTTGAAATTAATATTCAATTCGTCGCAAATTTTTTTTATAGAAGTTTTATTGGAATTCAATTTTCCTATTTCATATGATGAAATTGTTGTTTGAGTTACATTTACTTTTTTTGCTAATTGTCTTTGTAACAAACCTTTATCCAATCTCTTTTGAATTAATAATTTTTGACCCTTTTTATTTATAATAAATGAATTATAGTATTTTTTTGAATTTATTTTTTGAATTCTTCCTTTAATATCCATTTTTTCTGGCATAATTAAAAAATCTCCTTCTTTTAGTTCTTTGGCAGGTATTTCATTTATACCTGAAGATGTTACAACAAAAAAAACATGATCCTTAGAAGACTGTAATTCTAATCTTGGAGATTTAGTAACAATTTTGTAAATTTGATTCTTTTTTTTATTCCATTTATCTGTTATGTTTGATTCCTGAATTGATAAATTGTTTTTAATCATAACAGAACTAACTATATTTGGATTATGAACAATTTCAATTTTTGGAAGAGAACCATCAGATAATTGGACTGATGTATCTTTTATACAGCATTGGCCTCCAGCCTTAAACTTTCCTGGGACAGCTGAGCTTGTTTTATCCAGAGGAATAATTGATTTTCCTTTCAACAGGGCAATTCTTGCATCTCTCCTGTCCATTACAACCAAGCCGTATGTGTCTTTTTTCTCAGCCATTTCACTTAGTGCATCCAGAATAAATGTCTTGTCACATCTGTATAATCTGAATTTAAGCGGCTCTGGCGGTTCAATGCTCCACACCTGGAGATCCTGCTGGCCTTCTCTTTCAGCTATATTTCCTGAAAAAACAGCAAGCCCGTGCTCAGGTGTTCTTGTATATAACCTGAGATGCTGGATCATCCTCTCCAGGGCATCAATTACATTTTTTCTTGTTGTGGAATCCTTTATATTTGTTGCAGTTCCCTGCTCCTGAGATAAATGATTAAGTATCTTATTCAGGTCATATCCTGCAGGAATATATACTGAAACAAGAGAGGTATGCCTGCCTTTGAAATCCCTTAATTCATGAATGAATTTCAGTAATTCCCTTCTTTGTTTTGAGTCCATAGAACAATGAAAAAAACTATCTTTTATAAAAGTAATGATTGGAAACATTATTTTTAATAAGAGTTAAATTTATATATTAAATAGAGATAACTGTTATACAAGGGAAAATAAATTGTATATATATTTTTAAATATATATATTTTGTAACAATAATCTTTATAAAGTTTTCGGTTTTTCTTTGGCTAGCCTGAGACGAGAAATTCTCGTGATTTTAAAACAGGGGTTTTCGAAAAAAAATGAAAGAATTATCCTATAAAAAATGCCCTGAATGCAGCGCCTCGAACCTTTTATGGAACGAGGACAAAGGCGAAGTTCTCTGCAGAGAGTGCGGCCTTGTTCTAGATGATAAACTATTTGATTTTGGCCAGGAATGGCGCGAGTTTGAAGCTGATGATGCCCAGAAGCACAGAAGAAGCGGTGCTCCTTTAACATACACTCAGGAAGACAGGGGCCTTGGCACAACTGTCGGGAATAAATCAGATCTATTTAAATTAAATAAAAAAGAGCAGAATAAATTCTATAGATTAAGATTATGGCAGAGGCGTGTAAGCACTGCTATTGAAGCCAATTTAAGAATAGCTATTGCTGAAATCAAGAGAATTTCATCTGTTTTGAATCTTCCTAAATATGTTGAAGAGGAAATTGCAAGGATTTATACTCTTGCAGTACAGAGAGAGCTTGTCAGGGGCCATAGTACAGAAGCAGTTGTTGCAGGCGTTGTATATGCTGTTCTAAGGATGTACGATATCCCCAAGACTTTAAATGAAGTATCTGAAATTACAGGCATTGATAAAAAAAGGCTTGCAAAGAATTTCAAATATGTATCCCGAAAATTGAATATAAGGACTTTGCCTATAGACCCTCTGAATTATATTTCAAGGTTTGCATCTGAACTGGAATTAGATGCCAAAACCCAGACAAAGGCGATTGATATTATCCAGAAAGCCAGGAAAGAGCAGATTGTCTCCGGAAGAAGCCCGAAGGGTCTTGCTGCAGGAGCACTCTATATTGCATCAAAGATAAATAATGAGAGGAAAACCCAGGCTGAGATTGCAAAGGTAGCTGATGTTACTGAAGTCACAGTAAGAAACACTTATAAGGAATTAACCAATAACCTGGATTTCTTAAATAAAGAGATGGAAAAGGCAAAAGCAAGTGCTTAACTTTTTTTATTCTTATTTACCCTATTTAGTTCTATTTCTTAACAAATTTTATAAAACACAATAAATTCATAACCTTTAATAGGTGTTATTATGGCAAAAATATCAATTGATGACATGGCTGGGTTTTGCAAGAAAAAAGGATTTATTTTTCCAAATTCAGAGATTTACGGGGGAATGGCCGGTTTTTTTGATTATGGGCATCTTGGAAGTGAACTTAAAAAAAACATCAAGGATTCATGGTGGAAATATCATGTCCAGGACAGGGAAGATGTTATTGGCATTGACGGTACAATCATTACCCATCCTAAAGTCTGGGTTGCTTCCGGGCATGTTGAAAGCTTTTTGGACATTATGCTGGAGTGTACTAAATGCGGTGAAAAAATAAGGGCAGATACATTCATAGAGGAAAAGCTTAAAATTGCTGCAGACGGCATTAAAGCAGATGCAATAAATTCATTAATTGATGATAATAACCTTGTATGCCCTAAATGCAGTTCTGATTTTAAAAAAGCAGAAGACTTTAATTTAATGTTTGAGATACAGGTCGGTCCAAAAAAAGATTCAGAAAGTATGGCATATCTAAGGCCTGAAACTGCACAATTGATGTTTACTGATTTCAAATTAGTGTATGATTCAGCAAGAGCCAAGCTTCCTTTCGGGATTGCACAGATGGGCAGGGCTTTCAGGAATGAGATATCACCCAGAAATTTTTTGTTTCGGTGCAGGGAATTTGAGCAGATGGAGATTGAGTATTTTATTCATCCAGATAAAGTGCAGGAATGCCCTTATATAAAAGAAATGCTCGATTATGAGTTTCTTGTATATTCAGCAAGTATGCAGGATAACAAAAAACCAGCTGGAATGATGAAATTAAAAGATGCACTTAAAAACAAAATCATAAAAACAAAATGGCATGCTTACTGGCTCTCTGTTGAACATAAATGGTTTTGTGATCTCGGAGTTAACCCTAAAAACCTTAGGATCAGGCAGCATTTGAAGGAAGAGAAAAGCCATTATGCTCTGGACACATGGGATCTTGAATATAATTTTCCTTTTGGATGGAAAGAGCTGCAGGGAATGGCTAACAGGACAGATTTCGATTTAAGGCAGCATATAAAGCACTCAAAAAAAGACCTTTCTATATTTGACCAGGAAACCAACAAAAAGGTTATTCCTTATGTTGTTGCAGAGCCTTCTCTTGGTGTGGACAGGTCTTTTTTAGTTTTCATGTTTGATGCCTATACAACAAGAAAAGACGAAAAAGGGAATGAAGTTGTTGTTCTGAAATTAAATCCGAAAATAGCTCCGGTAAAAGTTGGTGTTTTCCCGCTTGTAAATAAGCTTGAAGAAAAAGCAAGGGAAGTTTTTGACTTGTTAAAAAAAGAATTCACCTGTATTTTTGACAGAAGCGGCTCAATAGGAAGAAGATATGCAAGAGCAGATGAATCCGGGATTCCTTACTGCGTTACAATTGATTTTGATACATTAAATGATAAGCAGGTAACAATCAGGGATAGGGATACAGCTAAACAGAAAAGAGTTAAGATTGAAGAGCTCATTGGTGAGTTGAAAAAATTAATTTAATTTTTTAATCTTTTGAGCATATTTTCAATAACCTTTTTATATATAATTAAATTAACTTCAGTTCTGGGGGTAAAAAATGCTCGTAGGTATTGTAGGGAAGCCGTCTGTAGGAAAGTCAACCTTTTTCAAGGCCCTTACTCTGATGGATGTCGGCATTGCAAATTATCCTTTTACAACAATCAAGCCGAATCATGGCATAGGGCATGTTAAAATTGAGTGTGTCTGCAAGGAATTTGGAAAGCAGTGCAATCCAAGAGAAGGCTATTCTGAACACGGCTTCAGGTTTGTGCCTGTTGATTTAATGGATGTTGCAGGTCTAGTGCCTGGAGCGTATGAAGGAAAAGGCATGGGAAACCAGTTTCTTGATGACCTCAGGCAGGCCGATGTCCTTATTCATATTGTAGATATCTCAGGAAGCACAAATGAAAAAGGTGAATCAGTTCCGGCAGGAAGCTATGACCCTTCAAATGATGTTAAATTCTTAGAGTTTGAATTGGATATGTGGTATCTTGGGATTTTTAAGAAAATCTGGAAGAAATTCTCTTACCAGACAAACCAGGAAAAAGGGAATATTGTAAAAGCAATAGTAAAACAATTCTCCGGATTAAAAGTAAATGAAGATATGGTTAAATCAATATTAAAAAAACTTAATTTAAATGATAAGCTCATTATAAGATGGGATGATAATGATGTCAGGAATCTTGCAGTTGAATTACGAAAGGCAACAAAGCCTATGATAATTGCGGCAAATAAAGTGGATTTTGCCTGCGGAAAAGAAAATCTTGAAAAAATCCAAAAGCAATTTCCAGATTATATTATTGTGCCGTGCAGTGCAGAATCAGAGCTCGCACTGAAAGAAGCATCAAAACATGGTTTGATTGATTATGTTCCCGGAGAGAAGGATTTTAGAATTCTGGAAGAGGATAAATTAAATGACAATCAAAAAAATGCCTTATCTTTTATTAAACAAAATATCCTGGATGAATTCGGCTCTTCAGGTGTCCAGGAAGTATTGAACAAGGCTGTTTTTTACTTATTGGGCTATATTGCTATTTTTCCGGGAGGAGTAAATAAATTAGAGGATTCTGAAGGAAGAGTAATCCCTGACTGCTTTCTAATGCCAAGAGGGACAACAGCACTTGATTTTGCATTCAGGCTGCATTCAGACATAGGCAATAATTTCATAAGGGCAATAAATGTAAAAACAAAACTTCCGTTGAAAAAAGACCAGCAGCTCAATCACAGGGATGTAATTGAGATTGTTTTTAATAAATGAATTACTGGATTATTGCTAACCTAAAGCTCATCTTCAATTTCCAGCATTGCTTCATCAATTTCTTCCTGGGACCATCCTTTTTCAACAAGGTGTTTTCTCAGTGCTTTTTCTGAGAATCCCTGTTCTAGTTTCTTTTTAATATATGGCCTTAATTTTGAATCTTGCCTGGAGGGAGTTTGCTTGTATGAGGTGTAAGATGTTTTTTTATCTGGTTTTTTCGGCCTGAGTTTAAGGGCCAAGATAACAGTTACGGCAATCAGGACAATAATTATAATAACATATGTAAAATTAAATTCATGTTTTTCACCGGGGCCTGTTACTTCTCCTGTGATCTGGTCTTTTTTTACAGTTATCTTGTCTTCCTCAACCAGTAATTCATAGACCTTTTCCTTGACCCTTCCAAAATAATTGGCTTTAATCTCCATCAGATAATCTCCTGCAGAAGAGTCTTTTGTGTCCCAGTAAGAAGTAATCTCCTTGGAGCTGTAAGCAGGCAATGTTAAATGCTCGGTTGTGAATTGTGAAATTTCAGTCCCTTTATCATCTAGGATTCTTGTATTTGCATAGACATCGCTTATATCTTTATTCCATTTGTTTTTTAGAATAATGCCAAACTTTGCAATAGTTCCAAGCTTAAAAGGGTATGCTGTTAAATCCTGTATCTCCAGCAGAGGTTCGCCCACATCAAAATCTTTTTCAAGAATCAGGATCTTATCATCATATTCAATTATAGCTTCAACATGATATGTTCCCGGAAGGACATCTGCATTCCATTCTGATGTGATTTTTGCGTTTTCTTTATTTTTCAATGAAATTGAATTTGTTTTTAATGAACTAATGCCCTGCTCATTCGGATCCCTTATAATCAGGCTGCCCTGGATCTTATCAATATTATCCTTTCCCAGGTTAAACAGTGATATTGTGAATGTAGTTGTCTTGTTGACATCAGTATCACTGATGTAGAGCATGCCCTGTAAATACTGACCGGGATACGGAACAATTACCCTGAGCTGGTGGATTATGCCCAGGTTTGCTTTTAAAATTGTATTTTCAGAAGATTCTTTTTCACCTAAGTCCATTACAAGGATGTCCGCTTTTCTTTCTCCGGGAGTGAGTTTTTCAGGCAATCTTATCTTGTATTTTATGATCTTTTCAAATTCATCTTTATTGACTATAATTACATCTTCAGGAAGCTCAACATACTCGCTTAATTCATTTTTTGCATAAACTGCTAATCTCAGGTTTTCAGAGTCCTGGTTTATTATCCTGAATGTAATTTCTTTTTCTAAACCCGGCTCGAAATATATAGTCTCATGCGCAGGGGCAATCCCAAATGCATTTACTACAGAAGCTAATAAAATGAGAACAAATAGGTTTATTATCAGTTTTTTGTTCATGTGTCCTGGCCTATTATATATATTGTTGCGGATTTTGTTCCCGGGGGTTCGAGCTGCGGCACTGTTAAATTGATGTCAATCTCTGCCTCGTCATTTGAATCATTGTAATGCAGGAATGCAACTGCAGTCTTGTTCTGGTTTGTTATATTAGTAAGAGGAGTCCAGGTAGTAATGGATTCTGTCCAGTTGAATGAGCCTGCTTCAGTTGAATCATTATCTATCTTATACTGGAAATATTCTGTGTTGTGCTCTACTGAAGAGAATATGCTTGCATTTATGCTGATCCAGGTTATATTTGCAATTACATTGCCGTCATTCTGCACAATCAATGGGTTTGGGGGTATTGTGTCTGTGTTATTTGATTCGTTCAGTGCCATTATGCCGAAATCTATGCCGTCATTAGTAAGAGTAAGAATAATCACCGGCTCAATTGTAAAATTCCATTTATCAGACCATTCACCGTAATCCGTGCCGTCATAAGCCCTTACCTGCCAGTACCATATCTGTGAGAGGCAGAGCTCATTAGAAGGTGTATATGTTCCTGCATTGAAATTCTCGATGTGGCCATAATCAGGGCATACTTCTGATGTTATGTTTATTGAATAATTTAAAGCGTCATTATCAGCATCAGTTGCATTTTCCCAGATGAATGTTGGAGGATTATCCCATATAGTTGTGTTGCCTTCTGTCGGGCTTGATAAGTTGACTTTTGGAGGCGGCGTATTACCAATCTCAACAGCAACACTTCTGAAATCAGAATATTCTTCACCGTCAAAAGACCTTACTGTACAATTCCATGTTTCTCCTGTTGAAGTATTCCCGTTGCCAAGTGTTGTTATGACTGCATTAGTGCCGTTAGCCAGCCCGGTTGTATTTCCCCAGAGAATTAAATCACTTGAATTGTACCAGTACCATTCAACTGTAAGTGTGGTGTTCTCTAAATCAGTAGGCGTGGCATTGCAATTGATTTCTGAAGAAATATTTGGTGCAACAGGCGAGAATGTTGGTATTGTTATATTCGGCCTTTCATTTGAATAGACAGCATACCAGAACCCGACTAAATGCCTGTAATTTGTTGAAGAGATATTTTTTGAAATTTCTCCTGTGAGGAGATTTGTTCTGTAATTATTTGAGGTTGCGTTTGTACCTCCTCCTGAATCTGTTGCCAGCTGTATCTGGTAAGAAGTGCTGTTCATCTGGTAAGCTTTTAGAGCTACAGCTAATAATATGAACAAAATAAAATACAAACTTAATTTTTTATTAGCTGATTTTTCCATTATTTTTTATTTATATTGTTACTTTTTTATCCCTGCCCTGCCTGTGCCTGCATCTGCTGAAGGCATTCGACTGCAATCATGTTCAGGGTAGTATTCTGGACTCTTATAGGCACTGCCTGGCATGTTGCTGCCTGCTGCATTATTTGCAGGACAGCCTGCTCATACCCAGCCTGCATGCCCTGCTGGAAGATTGAGAGCTGCTTTTGCGTCTGTGATGCATTGTATTTTTCTACTGCAATATATGCAATCGCTCCTGCAAGAAGAACTGCAAGAACAATAACAATTATTGCCATTTTCTTGTCCTGTTTCATTTTTTTTCCTCCTATTTTATTATACTACTAATATTACAGATCTATGTTGATTATTATGATTAATTGATTACTGTTTGTTGTCATCACTGTTTCAAATCTGTGATTTTTATGTTTTCCAATCGTTTGAGTATTAATTTTTTATCAGGAAGCTTTGTTCTATATGTTGCGACCTTTACAGGTGATAATGTTTTTGCGAGGGCAAATCTCACTTCCTCATGATTTTTTGATTTGCATAATATCAGGCCGATACTTTCCTTTTCATCATCAAGCCTTACTTTTTCATCAAGTGCTGCAAGGTATTTCTGCATCTGTCCGACAAATTCAGCTTTAAATTCTCCTATCTTTAGGTCCACTGCAACAAGGCATTTTAATACCCGATGATAAAATAGTAAATCAATCCTGTTCTCCCTGCCCCCAATTTCAATTAAATATTGTGATCCTATATAAGTAAAAGATTTGCCAAATTCAAGGAAAAAATCTTTAAGATTATTAAGTATTGCATTTTCTAATTCTTGTTCAGAATATTCCTTTTTCAGGTTTAAAAACTCTAATACATATTCATCTTTAAAGTGTTTTACAATATCTTTTGTTGCATGTTTTGGAATTAGTGCTGTTACTTTTTTAGGTGTGTCAACAAGCATATATCTTTCAAATAATGATGAATCAATTTGTCGCTTAAGCTCTCTTTTACTCCATCTTTCTTTTATGCACATTTTTAAATAGTATATTTTTTCTTCCATGGAACTTGTTTTATCCATAATAAGAACATGGTTTGTCCAAGAAACATTAAAAACCAATTCTCCAGCCAGTGGCTGGAGTTTTTCATATTCACAAAGGGTCTGTAGATTATTATAAGTCTCATAAAAACGCTTCATATTCCATAAATTTGTCACAGAATATCCTTTTGATTTTGGATATTTTTGATTTAAATCAAATGATAATCTTTTTACAACAGACTTGCCATATGATGCATTCTCACTTAGAGTTTTGCCAATCTCCCAGTATGTTTTCAATAGGATTTTATTTATTTGAGCAAAAGCATGCAATCTGGACGTTTCAATATATTTTATTATATGATCAAGTATTTTCGTATAGTCTGGTGTTGAATTGTTTTTTTCTTTTTTAAGGCTCATTTTTTATCACCTTTTCTTGTTTCCTCTTTTTTCATAGAGAGTATGCAATGGGTAAAATTCATAATAGTCTTTTTCATCAAACCAGGCGCATTTGAAGTCTTTTATAGCTAGTTTTGTCCTGGATGCTAGGGAAAGTGCATAGATTGTAAGCTGGTTTACTGGGTTTTGATTTTTTGCATCAGGTTTATAGTCCAGGATGTGGATTAATTTGTTTCTTATCTGCACTAAGTCAATATGTCCTGTAATTGGTGTCTTGTGGTTGATGAGGCTTATGTTAAATTTCTTATTTTTGAAATATTTTATATCCTCGCCTGTTAAATAGATTGGGATTTCAGCTGCAATGGTTACTGAATCATTGGTTAGCATGAAGTCTTGTACATGTTGGTGTCTTTTGCTGTTTGATTTTATTAGTAGTAATGCTAGATTTGCTAGTTTGTTTGCAGAGTTTTGCTTCCTAGTTTTTATAAATTTTAATATATTGAATTTTATCTTTGATGCTCTTGGAAGTGATTGTGCTGTGTTTTTATCTGATTTGAAGATGTGGTGAGGGAATTGTTTTGTCTGGATTTTTTTTAAGTATTGCTTTAGTAATTGGAATTTTATTTTTGGGATTTGGTTTGATAAGAGGTTGAGTTTTGCGTTATGTAGCTGAAAATTGTAGATTTGGTTATGCTGTAGTTTTTCAGAGGAGATTATATTGTTTTGTTTGAATTTTGTTTGGGCTTTTTTTCTTAACCTGTGATATGTGCAGATGTTTTTGTATTCTTTTATCCATGAATGGAGTGTAGTTACCGGGATTTTAATTTTGAATTTTCTGTTTATGATGTTTTTTGTTTGTTTTAATGTATAATGCAAATTATATGTGGAGATTGCAGTCAGGATTATTTTTGCATTGTATGTTTTGTGTTTTAGTTTTTTGTCTGAAAAGTATTTTTTACATGATTTGCATCTGTGCCTCTGGATAGTCTGATGCTTTAGTTTTTTCAGACCTGCTCTTATTATGTTTTTTGAGTTGCATACTGGGCAGATGATTTTGTTATTTTGCATTTTTTGAGTTTGTTTTTTTGTTTTTAATTAGTTGACCTTGTTTTTATTTTTGTTTCTTCTTTTTTTAAATTATATGCAGGGTTTTGAATTTTGGTTATGTGCCTGGTTTTGTAAATTGTTTTTAAACTGCATGTGGTTGTATACCTGGTTTTGTATACAATTTTGGGCCGTTGTCTTTGTTGGTGTTTTGATTGTTTAGTTCATTGTGTTGGGTGAATGTTGGGTTTCATTGGTTGTTTTGGGGTTTTATAGATTTTTTTTGCATTGATTTTTTCATTATTTCTTTTTAAATTTTAACAACAACAAAGGCAGCGACGGATTTACTATGTAAATCCTATTCCATTTTGCTTCGCAAAATTCCATCGCGCCATTGTTGTTAAAATTTGGATTGATTAATATCTCTTTTTTTATAATCTTATTTATTTAAGCTAGCTTTATTATCACTGAGCCTCCGTCGCTGGTTATTGTTAAGTTCTGGGAGTTGGTTGTGTTCATTGTCGGTGTTCCCGCATCTGGAGCAAATGTGATTGAGTCAGTTCCGTCTGAGATTTCCAAGGCTTCAGATGGCTCAGTTGTTCCGATGCCGACGTAGCCAGCACCATTTACAACAAAGTCTGGAGTTCCAGGTGTTGAACCAACAGCAAAACCAACAGTATCCTCTGACCATATGTAGGTTGGAGTGGCATCACCTGAGTCATCACTATAGATTCTTATTAATGCATCATATCCATCAGCTTTCAAAGTAATATTACCATTATTAACATGTAATTTATCTGCTGGTGATGTAGTGCCAATGCCGACGTTGCCGGATGAACTAATTGTTAACCTGTCTGTATTTGATGTTCTCAACCTTAGGTCATGTGCTGTCCCTACTCCGAATGTGGCATATGATGATAGGATTCTGGTTTCTATGTTGACTGTGCCGTCTGTGAGTTTCAGTAGATTTCCTAATGAACTGCTTAGTTCCAAGGCATAGCCGGGACTTGCAGTCCCGATTCCCACATTAGTAGAGTTCACATAAAGGTTTCCTGAGACATTTAATGCTGCGTCACTATCAGCGATTTCAAGTTTGTAGTTGGGAGAGGTAGTTCCGATGCCGACATTGCCTGAATTGAATATCCAATTTGTTCCATCAAAGTAACCTCTTGAACTTCCTCCTGTTTGAAAATAAATTCCCCCAGCTTGTGAATTTAGAAGAAGGTTGCCATATTGATTAGTATCTATAGTAGAATAAATAGCCTCACTATATGATAAGTTTAGTTTGGTTCCAGTTCCATTAATGTGCAATAGAGATCCAGGGGTTGTTGTACCAATGCCGACGTTGCCTGAGGTATCAATTGTAATACCATTATTATTGGTATTATGAGTTGTAAGTTGAAGCTTATCTCCAGCCCCGGTTCTGAGGACAAGAGTAGCGTCACCGCTTATTGATGAAATAGTCAGGTCATTAGCATCATAATCATTGCGGAATACAGCCAAAGATTCACTGGCGCTGTTACCAACAACATGTAATTTTGCCGCAGGAGAACTTATTCCAATTCCCACATTAGTAGAGTTCACATAGAGGTTTCCGGAGACGTTCAGTGCTTTATCAGCTGAAGCGATTTCAAGCTTGTAGCCAGGAGAAGTAGTTCCGATGCCGACGTTGCCATAACCATTTGGCATTAAAACTAGGTGTGACCAAGTAGATGGGTTTTTTGTAGCAGAAATCCATCCATATCCACTTGATGTACTAGAATCATATCCTATTTGAATCTTAGAGGTTCCAGTTCCAATAAATGTAACTCCTGACGTAGAATCCGCTAGTGATTCATCATCTCCTATTACGTGTAGTTTTACTCCTGGCCCTGTAGTTCCAATCCCCAGCCTTTTATTCGTATTATCCCATGTAAAGTTATTATCATAGCTCAAAGTAGAGCTTCCGGTCCAGAACGCAGCCCTGTTTGCCTCTCCGCTGCCTCCGACACTACCGCTTCCGGCTTCACTCAGGCAGTTACCACCTTCAATGCAGATGTCGTTGCCTGCTGTGACATTTATATCTCCGACAACATGGAGGGTGACGTTTGGGTCAGTAGTTCCGATGCCGACATTACCATCACTTGTGATTCTCATTTTTTCTTCCCAACCGCCACTATAATTTGGAAAAAAGCTTATTCCCCCAGTTCCTCTTAAAGCCAATCTGTTATTACCCTCTTCATTTATTTGGACACTCGAGTCAGTAAAGTAAAGCCTATCGTTTATGACTGCGGTTCCATTAACATCCAATTTTTGACTCGGCCCTGTCGTCCCGATTCCAACCCTGTCATTATTATAATCGATGAACAATGTTCCTGATTCAATGCTTAGATTTGCATCAAGTGTTATTGAATCCGCAAGATCACTTCCGTCAACACAATCTGTGCATATTAAATCTTCAGATGTATTAGCTCTAAACGCAGAGGGCATTGTGGTAAGGTTCATCCTTGGTGTCATCTCAGAATCATCATCAACCTCTATTCCAAGATAATATTGCTCATCAAAGTCAAGGTTAACATCTGTTAAGATGACATTATAGACTCCTTTGCTGTCAGTTGTTACAGTCAGGTTTTTTTCATAGATGTGTGTTCCGCCGCTATAATCAGTATAGATCTTAAAGCTCATATTATATGTCCCTTCAAGAGAGCTGCCGCTATCATCAGTCAGCCTGCCATGCAGGTTTATCGTGTTAGGAACAGTAGAAAATGCCATTTTTATCATTAGTAAAAACAGCATTGTTGCAACGAATCCAATATATCTATTGGTTTTGTTTTTCATTTTTTCACCTTTTAATTTTGATTTTTTGTTTTCAATCATTTTTTTCATTTTCGCTAAATTTCCGCTAAATTTCCGCTAAAACATAATATGTATTTTTATCACTTGTTCCTTTTTTCTGAACAAGCTTTTTATCAACAAGTTTCTTTAGGTCATTTCTTGCCATCCTTGTTGAAATTTTCTTTGAATTCAACAGTCTCAGATTCTCCTTTTTTAATTAGTTTAATTAGTTTTGTTTTTTCAATCATTTTTTCCTCAATATCATTCATTTTTCATCATGGAATAGCATAATTTTCAAACAGCATGCCTTTTAGCTCAAGGTTGCCTTCATTGTCAAATATCGCGACCAGATTATCATTCGGGTCTCTTATCTGCAGGCTTGTTCCACTGACTGCAGGTGTTGTTTCCTGGGTTAAAGACCCCAGTAAGTATAAGCTTCCGGAACTGTTGAAATAAGCAATGACATCTGATGTCCTGTTCTGCAGTATAAATGAATAGGATGGAGGATTTAGTGAGGATTGTGTCTCCAATACAGTTCCAATCAGATACATGTCACCGTTTTCATCAATTGAGGCAACATTGTCTCCTGAGGAGTTCTGTATAACAAATTTCCTTGAAGATGCCGCTCCCAGGATATATACTTCAGATGAGTTCAATGTGTTGCCGTCTTCATAGCCATCATTTGGGGTGACTTCGCATTTCCATGTTTCAGTCCTGTTTGTTTCATTGGAAACAATCACATTGGGAGTATGGCCTGCGAGACCTGCTTCATAATTTGCCTTGATCTGTTCAGGGGATAGAGTAATATTATAAATTCGTACTTCGTCAATAGAACCGTTCCATGAATAGGAACTTGAATTAAATGCTCTGCCAATCTTCCATGATTCTGTTGAACTGGCTAAGTCTCTTGTCAATATTTTTGTAGTTCCGTTTTGAATTCCGTTAATGAAAAATTTCAGATTGTTATATGAATCAAGGGTTACTGCCACATGATACCATGTATTGTTTAGATAAATAGAATTTGCATCTGAACTAAAATCATTATAACTTGTTCCGTCTCCCAAAAGGAACCTTAATGTATTACCACCATTACCAATACCAAAGTGGAGTCTTACTGTTGTTGCTCCACCTCCTTGACAGTTGTCAATTATTCCATCATATACAGCAAGGCTTGTTGAGTTAACCCATGCGGAAATAGTTAAATTTGGTCTTCCTAGGATATTCAATGCAGATGGTTGTGCTAATTCAATATAATCATCACTTCCATCAAACTCATAAGCACCGCCAATCTTTCCGCCTGTCCTGTTCCAAGTTGCACCTGAAACAACTCCGTCATTCCCATAGCCTGAATAATCTTTAGTATAAGTTGAATTAGAGCCGCCTTCAAACGGCATGTATAAAACCATGATGCTCTTATTATTAATATACCAGTTAGTGATATTTACAACATCTCTTTCAAGTGTATTTCTTGTGTTGTTATAGTTGCATGTCAGGTTATTTGTTTCATAAGCTGGATTAGGGGTTATATATGGTGGATCATGGATAACACTCAGCCATTTCCCGTTTGGAAGGTCGCAATATCTTATTCCGACTAACTGCTCATCAGAAGCTTCTGTATCAACGCTTCCTGTTGAATCACTTCCTCCGCATCTGTATATGTCTGCTCCGCTTCCATCATTATAGCAGTAATAATTATCATTTACAATAGTATTATTATTAACTAATTCACCATTAAGGCAGCACTGTGTCGCCCCGTCATTATCCCCGTCGTCCCAGTCTTCAGTTGCAGCGCCGTCATCACCGCAGCATGCAGAGCCTCCTGAATTCCAGTAATAAGTATCACAATTTCCTCCTGAATCAATGCATGCAGCTTCTGAAGAATCCCTGTCAACTTCAATGCAGGTTGAGTTACACCATGTTCCACTTGTAGGGCAATAATCCTGGGCATCCTGCTCATCACAGTTTGCAGAAGCGCCGCACCCTGATTCGCATGTGCCGTCAGCCCCGCTTGAGGATGGATGGTTTTCTTCGGTGTTATTTGCATAACACAGCCTGCATGCAGAATCAGACTGGTCGCATCTGTATTCATCTGTGCCTGAAGTTGTTCCTGCATCCCAGGACGCATCGCTTACATCATCGCAATAATCACCGTTGTCTGCATCGCATACCTCTGCTTCTGTACCGCACTGGTCAGGATCATCTGAAGGGCCTGATGACCAGTCATTACAGCAATTATTAGTGTCAGTAAGGCAGATTCCGTCTGCACTATATGCTGTGCCTCCGTCTGAGTCGCATGTGTTTTTTTCAGGGCAGTACTGGCAGTCATTCTCATAATATGTGCCGCCATAACAAACCTCACTTCCGTCATAATCACAGTCATATGTTGCAGCGTCATTTACCTGCACGCATACACCATTAGAAGTTCCGTCTACTCCGGGATCACAGTCATCTGGCGTCTGTGCATCAGTTGCAGAGCATCCGCATGTATCCCCTGAATCTGTCAGGCTTAGTCCGTCATTATCAGAATCAACAATGCCGTCTGCATCTGCACAGATCCAGTATGGTCCTAAATCAGCAGAAGTATCATCCCAGTTGCCTGCTTCATCTACAGATTTTACATGGAAATAATTTGATGAGCCGTCTGAAAAGCTGCATGTCTGTGTTGTCTGTGATTCTTCATAATCTTTTGATGTTGTTGATAAATCTCCCGAGCTAGTGTCGCATGCAGTGTCATAGCCATCTAATCCTGAGATTGCTGACTCATTTCTTACTTTATCAATATGGACATTATCAACCCACAGTACTCCTTCATCGCCGTTTTGGCCATATATATATAATGTCATATAGCTGCTGTAATTGATTGCACTATACAATGTAAATACATGTTCTACATTTTCCCACTGGTCAGCTTCAGAGGCATATTTATCAACTGTCAATGAACCAAAAGTAAGTGCACCTCCCTCGCGATGATATAATCCATATCTTACATATTTTCCTGTAGTGTTGACTTTGATATCCATTGATACCCTGAGCATATCTCCTGGCTTATAATCATCATCTTCCAAAACATTTGTAAGGGTACTTGCAGTACCCAGCCACCTGTGGGGATATCCATACACTGTATTCATATCAATGAACTTGAAGCAGGCAACACCTTTGCAGTCTGGGTCATCTACAATATGCGCATGATAACCAATATCGGGTTCGGAAACGCCTCCATTGTATCCATATGACCAACTGCCTGTAATTGGTCTTAGATCTCCATTCAG
Source organism: Candidatus Woesearchaeota archaeon (assembly GCA_016935095.1). GTDB lineage: Archaea > Nanobdellota > Nanobdellia > Woesearchaeales > GW2011-AR15 > WJJD01. The sequence continues at coordinate 19,581 of JAFGRO010000037.1, read as the reverse complement.
CGAAGAGTCCCATCCTGGAGAAAACCCGTCTGTATAATTTTCAAAGCCATTGTTTTCTAATACAAAATCATTTTCATTCCCTGAGTCATCATATGATTTAATGTAATAATAATAATCATCCCCTGTATCTGTTGCACGCGTCCATGAAAAGTCAACTGTATTGTCACTATCCCAGTAACTGGCTGTATGGGATGAAGAGGATAGCCCTGTTGCTTCTGCCGGCTTCTGCGTGTCCAGTGCATCAGGATCTGTATAGTTGTTGTCTGATTTTAAATGAGTTATTTTAATGTTATCAAAATATCCTATTCCGTCATGTTCGAACAATCCAATGTTTGTTCCTGCTTTTATGGCTGTATATTCCTGGCTTAAGATATCATCGACAAATACTTTGACACTATTCCCTCTATGTATCAATTTCACATGGAACCATGTGTCCCAGGGAATTATTGCTCCACTGCTTGACTCTGCTCCCAATGAGTCTGATGTTACAGGCCTGCATGCAACAGCATCATATGCTCCTGAACTATGTGGCCTGAAGTAACATACATCATAATTATCTCCGTCAACTGCATTGAATATAAGTCCGGGATGTGAAGTTGATGCTGATGATGCTGAATCCGCATAGATATCTGCTTCATATATATAATTAGTTAAAGAGTTGGAATAAGTGGTTTCAACTGGAGCAGAATCTGAAGATTGGTTGTAAATATAATCCCCTTCGAAAGACTCAACAGTCCATGTGCCTGAGTCTTCTGTCCATCCATTAGAATCACCATCTTCAAAATCATCATAAATCCCACCTACAGGCTTATAGGTTCCTGTGCTTGTATTTGCCCTGTATAATCCTTTATCTATAAGTCCTGATTCCATAAGGTCAATTATCTCTTCAGTTGTTAATGACCTGTTGTATATTCTTACTTCATCTATTGTGCCGTTGAAAAAACCTCCGCTATTTCCTTTAGGATCTGCACCTATGCCCAAATTGACTGAATTTGTGGCAGGAGTGCCTGTTACACTAGTAGAGTTTGCCACTTCAATTCCATCTATATAAATTCTCTTCATTGCATCAGAAGAATCATATACTGCAACAACATGGTACCAATTATTATTGCTTATTATTGCACCTGTGTCAGTACTAACAGGGCTCATTCCCCTATCAAAGAATCTTATTCTTCCAGATCCAGGATCACCTAAAGACAATGCTTTTCCATCTGTATTATTGTCTTTAACAATTATTCTTTGACCTGCTGTTGCTATATTTTTAGGATAAATCCAGGCTGCAAATGTATAATCTGATGTTATATCATAGCTGCTGTCTGATCCTGCATCAACAAAGTCACTGCTTCCATCAAAATCAAGTGCACTGCCGTATTTGCCAGATGTCCATTCTGTTCCGGTAATAGTCCCGTCATTCTTCATCCTGCTCAAGTCATCTGTTCTTGTTCCTGTGCCTTCTTCAAGCGGCATATATAATACAAGGCCGTCATCACTATCTCTATCAGTCCATGATAAATCTATGTAATTCTCTGTATAATTATGCACTGACTTATTGTATTCATCTGATATTTCAGCTTCTGTAAGCGCCCTTGAATATATTTTCACTTCATCAATTGTGCCGTTCCACATTCCCTGTACAGTATTATCCGCCCGAAGTCCAATTCTCAGCGGGACAGATGAATAAGCAATATGGTCAGGGACATCAGATGTGTCTTCTCCTGCTAACACACCATCAATATAGAATCTTAAATAATTTCCAGGATTAAACACACCGACAACATGTGTCCATTTATTGATGTTTGCGGCAAAAAAACCAGGCTCATATATAACAGAAACATTTCCTGTACTATTATATACACTAAATACAAAATTATCATTTGTTCCATATCCACCGCCAAAATAAACTCCTCTTGTATTTGCGATGATAGAATCATAATCATAAGTTGTTACAATCATAGCGCCGGTTCCCTGTGGCATTAATGTCGGATAAACCCATGCGCTGACAGTCATTGCTCCAGTAACCTGTACACTTCCTTTGTTTTGGACTTGTACATATTTGTTAGAGGTATTGTCAAAATACATGCCTCCTCCCCTGTATCCTGAAGTTGTCCATTCAACATCTTTATTTGCGCCGTCATTTGAATATGCGCTCTGGTCATATGCTCTTGAAGTTGAATTGTCATCAAAATTCCAGTATAATACTAAATCTCTCTCATAAGGAGCAAGCCATGGTGATTCCGGAGGGATTATGTCTCCGTATGCATCGCAATGCCAGCTCTCAGTTGAATCATACCTGCATATGCCGTTTTGGGCATAATGCTCTGAATTGTTTGAACAGGGCTCTCCATAATAAGCAGAGCAGGAAGCTCTGCATGTTCCCTCTATGCACAATCCTGATGAGCAGTCAGTTCCCTGGTCACATTCCTGGCCGTTAACATATAAGCAGTATCCATCTGTACAGTTAAGGTTGGTATTACAGTCTCCGCCATTATATCCTCCTGTACCTCCTCCATGTGCCTGGCAGCACTGGTTGCCAAATGAAATAAGATTAATGCATCTTCCATATTGATAAGGATAGCCTCCTCCTGAAGTATCAGTATATGTTAAGCCAGTATCACAATTAGCCTGGCAGTCAGCATCCCTGTTATCGCCGGAGCCTGTGCTTGTGCAGCTCCCGAAACTTGCAGTATATGCAGTCATTGGCATATTAGGTGTGCAGCCGTTATTATAGTCACCACCCATCTGCTGGATATTATCAGTATAGGCAGTTGCGTTAGCGGAGCATGCATTTCCGCATGTAGTTGCTGCGCATGCTGTTCCTGATGCAGCAAGGCACGATCCTCCATAACAGACACCGCTTCCGCATTGGTTTCCTGTTGTGCAATCCTGGCCGTCATCTCTCCTGCACTGGCCTGCAGTTGATCCTGAAGTTCCCTGGCAGTAGGCAGTATACCCTGAATAGCAGCTTCTTGTATAAGTTGTGTCAGAGCACTGAGTATTATTGCTGCATGATGCGCCTTCAGAAAGGCTGTTGTCAGGAACACATGTCCCGCTCAGGCAATAGCCTGTCCTGCTGTATGATGGGTCAACATCAGAATCGCATCCCTCCCCATCTCCGGAGCACTGGTCGCAGTCAGTATAATGTGTTGTTCCAGCGCATAATGCAACTTCATTTTTGTCACAGTACCATGCTGCGCCTGAATTTCTTGCGCACACCCCGCTTTGTGAAGCTGTGTAAGCATACTGGTCATCTGAACATCTTTGGCCAGTATATCCTGCTTCGCATCCTGCCGTGCATGTCCCTTCAATACAATATCCATGCTGGCATCCAGTGCCATTTGTGCATGTCCCGCTCCCGGTTGCAATGCAGTACCAGATATTTTTAGTAAGAGGGCTTCCTGAAGAATAATGGCTTCCTGTGCCTCCTTCTGCTACAGTTGAATAAGTATAGCTGTAAAACCATCCTGTTTGTCCGTCACAACTAATTTCCCATTCAAATTCACATGAAGAGCTTGAACCATCTGTATCAAGATCATCAATTGTCTGGCCGACAATACTATCACCAGGATCTTTCACTCCGCAATAGAAGTCATTTGCATCATAAGCGTAAGCTGTTGCATTCCCAAACTCGAACAGCAGCTCAGCATAACCTGCCCTGTACATGAAATTAGTTAAATATCCTGTCTCATTGTCGCAGCTGTAATCCTCAATAAATAATTTTTCAATGTCAACTGAATCCTCTTCATCAATCTCAGTATAATTATAGGTAATATTATTGAACCCTATTAATTTCAGATTATTTTTTAAGGAGCTATCCCCGCATTTTAAATCCATAAAAAGCATCTCATCAGATGTCTCATTAGAATCATTCAGGAATTCTGTCCAGTTAGCGTTCGGAGAACTGATTGTTAAATTGGCAATGCCTGTTGTATTAAACAGTACAGTCCAGTTTTCATTATCTCTTACATATTCTCTTACATTGATTACAACTATATCTATTTCATAGCTCTGGTTGGATAAATGAGGCACGAACCATTCCAGTTTATCAACAAGACCATTATTGTTTGTGTCTATATAATTCAAATCATGGACTCTTATTTTTGAATTGTTTACAAGCCAGTAAACCTGTATACTGCTTATTTCAGCTTCGATAATATATGCATAAGTCAAAACATTTTCGTAATGCAGGTCAGAGCTTATTGTGACTATCTTCTTATAGTCATTTATTATTTCTTCAGTTAATTGAGGGCCTGGTGTATAATAAGAAATCTCAACAATGCCTGAAATATTTTCTAAGCTGAGTATTATATTGCCATTAATTTCAGTTTCAGGTATATCCTCAGGAATGTTAATAGCCTTTAATTCCTCAGATATTGAACTTATCTTTTCAAAAATATTATTAATCTCGTTTTTATTAGTGGATGTTTGTATATCTTCTAAGTCTTTGATTAATTTTTCTTTTCTCTTATTTAATCCGATTAAATTAAACTCTTCCAGGCTGAAATTTGCATTATCCGAAAGAACTGCGGCTTTTTCTTCATATTTATCTAAACTTAGATTATATATTTGAGAGGGCAGCTCAATTTTATTCATTGAAGATGCATTTATCTTTGAGGACCATTTTACTGGTTTGTTTATTTCAACATAGCCTTGGTTAAACTCAGCTCTTGTAATGTTTTCGTATATTCCAGCTGTGATATTGGTTTTATTAATTAAATTAATATCTGTGATATTAACCAAAGAGAGGTTTGTAACATCTTCCGGACTCTGGTTAATCTCCTCAATATAGGTGTAAACAACTGATGTTAGGTTCAGGGTAGCATTTTGTATCTCAATCCTCAGGACAATCTTATTAGGAAAGTTATCGAAAAAACAAGTATCCAAGCAATAATTATTAAACTCAGTAAGTACAGGAGTTTCAATAACCTCCTCACTGATATTCTCCTGGGTAATGTTCTCCTGATTAATAATCTCTTCATCAACAATCTCTTTACTGATATTTTCACTTGTTGCATTATCTTCTGTAATGTTCAGCTTTTCTGTAATGTTTTCTGAGAATGTTGTTCTATTTTCAGTAATGTTCTCTTCACTTAAAATTGAGGTTAGATTTATTTCATGAGTTATATTTTCAATTAATGGTTCATCTGCTGTAATATTAAACTCATCAGTATTTTCTGACAAATTGATTTCAGCAGAGGCATTTTCTGTTCCGTTATTTTGATTCACTGTCAGATTAACACCTAAATTATTAATTTCACTTAGGTTAATCTGTCCTGTTAGTCCGTTGCTCTGGTTTATTTTTTCAGTTATATTTTCCTGTTTAGGAATTGATATTTCTTCTACAGCATTGGCTGTAATTGAAAATAAGCCGGATTCTTTTTTTAGTTTTGAACTGTCTAATAATAATGTCTTATCTAAGAAAATTTTGACAGAGCCATTGCCTGTGATGCTTCCTGTTAATCTTATTGATGTTAAATTGCCCTTTAAGACAATTGTATGGTTTATTGATTCATTTGCAATTAAACTGATATTTTCAGTTACTAGATTTTCTTCAAAAGCTACTCTTCCAATAAACTCCGGCTTGTTTATGAAGATTATTACTGAAAAGAGAATTATTATTAATACGGCCAATGCAGAATCCAATTCAATGTGTCTTATTCTTGCAATCTCTTCTGTATAATGTCTTTTCTGCTCATTGTACTTGTTAATATAGTCATCATGTGTCTTAAGCCAGTAGCCAAAAGTCTTGTCCTTTAATGTGCTCCTTATTATTGAATTATATTCATCTTTACTTATTCCTCCATCAGATAATTTCTTGTTATAATAATTAACATAATCCAATAATCTCTGTTTATTAGTTTTCCATCTGGCAATCTCCTTTTCAATTTCCTGTATTTTGTTTTTCAGATTATTTTTTTGCATTTTTCTTTTTTTGTACGCGGGCATACCAAGTCCAGATAGTTCTTTCATCGCGCTTTATAGCATGGGCTATATCTGAATTTTTCATTTTAAGAGTATCTTTCAAATAGGTGACAATTAACTCAGAAACTGAAAAAACAGCCGAGGATAATTCCTGCAAAGGGATATTGTTTTTTGAATATATCTCTTTGAATCCCTTAGGATGTTTTTTCAGGGCCCTTTTATATGTTGTCCATATTACCTGCCTGTCTTTTTTCAATGAATTGCCGATTTCAGAATAATTGAGGTTGAGGTTTTCATGCATGTATTTTACAAGGGTTTCAAAAGGAGTGATTCTCTTGGAAAAAACAGACAAGGGTATAAAATTCTCCCTGGTTTCTATCTTTTGGTTTAAAAACTCTAGAAACTCATTAAACAGCTGGTTTTTGTCATATTTTGTAAGTATCTTTGTCATATTTTGTAAGTATTAAGTAATATTTTGTAAAATTTTTGTAAGTTTTTGTAAGTTATTTAGTAATATTTTGTAAGAAATAAATATATAAATCTTTCCATTTACTAATTAGATCAACTTTTCTGTTTTTTATTAGAACTTTTAGAAACATTTCCAAAAAAATTTTTTATTTAGGCTTTGGGAATACTGCTGGTTGCTCCTGTATCTTATAACAGGATGTTCCCCAAGCCCCCCTTTGAACTATCATAATTACAGGGAGGTAATGAGAAACTATCAGTCTATTTTACCTGGGCAAGAAGCAGTTTCCCTCATTTATAAAAAATTTAAAAATTATTAAAAAATAAAAAATCAAACTAAATCCAATTCTTTCAGTAAATTTTATATAAAATTCAAGATTACTTCTATTAATAATGAAGAAAAAGGAACTTAATGTGGAGCACTGGGCAGATAAGATAGCAGATGATGTAATTGAAAGAGTAAAACAATCTCCTTTTTTGCAAGAAGTCATTAAAAACAATAAATATGGTTATCTTGTATATGATGAAAAGACACCTTCAGGCAAGATTCACATTGGTTCCGGGAGAGGATGGGTTATTCATGATGTTATAGCAAAAGCATTAAGAAAAAGAGGAGTGAAAGCAACGTTTGTTTTGAGCAGCGATGATATTGATCCTTTTGACAAGATGAATGAGGATCTTCCAGAAGAATTTGAAAAATATTTAGGCATGCCTTTCATGAATATGCCTTCACCTGTAAAAGGCTATAAAAGCTTTGCAGATTATTATTTTTCACAGGTAACAGATAAGTTTAAAGAATTTGGTATAGATTGTGTTTTAGAAAGTACGGGCCAGCAATATATTAAAGGCGCATTTAACAGGACTATTAAGATTGCGCTTGATAATGCAGACAAAATCATAAAAATATATAAGGATTTGTATGGAGATGAAACTGTTGGGGCAAACAGGCTTCCTTTTAATCCTATATGCGAAAAATGCGGTAAAATAGGCACAACACTTGCATATGAATGGGACCCTGAAAGAGAAGTTGTAAAATATAAGTGCCTTCCTGATCACGTGAAGTGGGCTAAAGGCTGCGGTTATGAAGGTGAGAGATCACCTTATAATGGAGGCGGCAAGTTTCCGTGGAAAGTTGAATGGGCTGCAAAATGGCCTACTAAAGGCGTTATTGTTGAGACAGCAGGAAAAGACCATTTCACAAAAGGCGGCTCCCGTACAATAGCATGCAGGATTGCAGTTGATGTTTTTAACTATCCTCCGCCATATCCTTCTGAAAAATATAAAACAGGCCCTGGATATGAGTTTTTTACTGTCGGGGGCAAAAAAATGTCCACCAGCAAGGGTCATGGGTTGGGGTTTGCAGACTCTACTAATTATGCACCTGCAACAATGCTTAGGTTTTTATTAGTTAAGTCAAGGCCTAATGCTGTTATTGATTTTCAGCCTTATGAATCCAATGACATAATCCTGCTTTATGAGAGGTATGATTATGCTGAAAGAGTTTATTTTGGAAAGCAGGAAACTGATGAAAAAGAGAAAATCAAGCAGAGCAGGATATATGAATTAAGCCATGTCGGGGAAATCCCTGAAAAAATGCCTCCTCAAGTGCCATTTACGCATCTTGCAATCCTGGACCAGATCTTTAAGACAGATGAAGATGTAATTGAAAATCTCAAAGAAAATGGTCATCTGCCAAAAAAACTTAGTCAGGATAACATTGGTTATATCAAGGAAAGAATATCCTTTGCCAGGAAATGGGTGCATGAATTTGCTTCAGAGCAGTACAAGTTTGAATTACAGGAAAAACTTTCAGCAGATATTGAGCTTACTGAAAAACAGGCACTTGCATTAAATAAGATAGCAGCTCTCTTAGATAAAAAAAATATAAATGAAAAAGAGCTTTCAGATAAAGCTTATAAAATCATTAAAGAAGATGTAAAAATTGATACGAAAGATTTTTTTAAGGCAGCCTACCTTGTTTTGCTTGGAAAAGAGCGCGGTCCAAAGCTGGTTCCTTTTTTACTTACAATTAAAAAACAGGCTAAAAAACTATTCTCAGAAGTCAAACCGCAAAAATTAAATACAGAGCCGAAGAATTATATATCTATGTCTCAGATAAGTTTCGATGAGTGGAAAAAACTAAAGCTAAAAGTTGGTAAAATCCTCAAAGCTGAGAGACTTCCAAAAACAGAGAAACTCTACAAAATGCAGGTTGATATAGGGGAAAAGAAAATCCAGATAGTTTCTTCATTAGTCCCTTATTACAAAGAAAAAGAACTGTTAAACAAAAAGATTATAGTCCTTGTAAATTTAAAGCCTTCTAAATTTGCAGGAGAATTAAGTGAGGGAATGCTTCTTTGCGCTGAAAATAAGGATAAGGTAGTTCTATTAACGGTTGAGAAGGATATTAAGGAAGGGGCTATAGTAAGCTGATTCTTTCAGATGAAATAAGAGAAGATATTGTAGATAAGGAAGAAATTAATTACATTTGCTATTAGTGAAATAATCATTTTTAATGTTCTTTTTAGATCAGTCATTCCTGAGAAAGCTCTTATAACATATTCTAGGAAATATCTCATTATTATGAATATAATCCCCATAAAATATATTGATTTTACTTGTGAAGCTAAATACCCTGTTAAAATAAAAATAGGCATTTTAATTATATGGGGCTTATTTATTGGAGGGAAAAATATGATTTTTTTTGGCAAAATATATAATGTCATAATCACAACAGGCATTAATCCAAAATGATGGCCACAGATAATGCATCCGATTAGAATAAAGTCTCCTTTTATATGAAAACCAAATTTTCTTAGGCTAAATGAGTTTAAAAAATCCAGCAAAATAAAAAGCATGACAACAGAAACAACAGGAAATAGGATAAAACAGAATGTTATTAATAAAACAAGCATGAATTTTCTTATATTTTTTCTTATAAATTCTACTGAATTTTCTTGAAAGTTATATTGCATTTGATTAATAATTTTGTAATTATATTTAAATGTTTCTACAATATAGTGGTAAAAATAGAAATATTTATAAATAGTATAATGTTTTTTTATAAACTTGTTTAAATAATATGACACACTTAATTCAACATGTGGTTAGGGAAGCGAAAGCTGGGTTAGATAGAGTTACAGATGCAGTAATGAATATGGTTTATTGTGGTAACCAATATCCCAAAGAGGGTTCAGGAATATACTACTGGAAGGCATTTAAAAGACAGATGAGTAACTTGAAATCTCCTTATTCAGATTTTGCAACTCAAGACCCTTTTTTCTCAATTGAACCAGCTACTCATTCAAAAAATAAAGATGTATTTGAGGTTCAAATACTATGTGATAGTGATTTTAAAGAAGATAGAATTATTCTTAAAAGAGAATCAAGTTTTGAGACAAGGGTAAATAATTATGTTAGAGATATTATTCGCCTTTTGCCGGAAAATACATTCCATTTTAAATTACCCGAAGAGCTATTTAGAATTGAAGGTTATTTTGATGTTTTTAGAGAGCCTGGAACTTTTGTAGCATACGAATCAGTTTCACCTTTAGCGCGTGATGTAACAGATTCAATGGATGGAATACTACCTTCTTTGCATCGATTAGTGGAAGTGCTTGCAGAGATGCATTTTTTAATGTGTGCTTTTCCACAAGATGAAGGTGTTATTGATGCATTTGGAATGAATACCTTAGTTGAAGGATTAATGCAAAAAATAGAAGACAGATTCCCAAGATACCTTGGTTTTGGTGGTTCACAAACAGGTATTTTAAGAGAAATTCTTCCTAATATAATCGGTGTTTATACAGAAGGTGGTGAATTTTCACCTTTTTCTTCAACTGTTTCAGCACCTGTATTAGAAACAGATATGAGTGTTTCAAATTCCAGATTAACTCCTGATGATGTTTATAAGATTGATTTTGGAACTGTTTGGAAGACTTTTCCCTGGTATATTTTTAACAAGACCATAACCTTAGCAGCATGCAGTAATGATTGTACTACAATTCTTGATAATTTAAGAAGTCTTTGTGATAGATATGCTGAGAGATATAATTTTTTAGTTAGTAATTATGGTCAAAGATTAATTGAGTATTCTCAGAGAAGGTCTCATCCAACTGAGCTGGATGTTCATGCAATGGAAGAGATTCCCTCAGCAGATGGACTGTATTTTGCTCTTTTACATAGTCTGAGTATAGCACCTATTATTTTATATCATGATGAACACTACTTAACTGATCCAAATGATTCAAGAAGAAGGTCTGAAAGAACTAGAAAAGGTAAGGGAATCATAATCGATGATGCATATAGAGATAGGATATTACATGTAGGTGAAATGGCTTGTGAACAGCTTATTGGAGAGTATATGTTTTTAGACTCTCAACTATTAGGATATAATGGCACTATTCCTTTTCCACTATATCGTCTTGAGCAATGTGCGCGCATAGATGCTTTAGGAGAAATTTATAGAAGAAATATACGTAAACAAGCTGAGGCCCATTCAACTGCACTTGAATTAGATGCATATCAGGCTGGTTATACACATCTTTTTTCACCTACAAATGTTAGTACTTCAAGTACTGTTGCTGCCTATTAATTTTATGTTTTATGAAAATTATCTGTGATATAAAAAAATACTTGCATGATCAATATACATTAGAATTTGATTTATATTAAAAAACACATAATTATTGATTTTATCTATTGGTCTGATTTTTTCACTTAAATTCCATAAGCTCCTTAATCTTGATTTAAACTTTGGGAGAAATGTCTCTGCTTTTTGAGAATAAAAAATATTGCAATAGTCTTTAATTATTTCAAAGATATCCTTATAAACGTTAATAATATTTTCTTGGATTTTACTGTCAGATTCAGCTTCTTTTCCTAAAAATCTGCAGATATTGACATACACATCGGAAATCTGTTCAAGCAACCATATTATTGTATAAATCTCATTAGAATCCATTGAACCGTTATACTTTTTCTTATTAATAATTCTTAGACAAAAATAAGAATATTTATTGCTTATTTTTCCCAATTTTCTTATACTTTCGAGTTTTTTATATTCTTTTTCTTTAATATGAATATGTGATTTCTCAGCTTGTTGTAAAATAACAAAAAATAGTTTTCTTAGAATTGATTCAAATTCATTTTCAAGTTCTTGAGCAATATTTTTCAAAATACAAAAATTTTCTTCTTGATCTATTATTTCTACTCCAATAAACTCTTCACTTAATTTTTCTATTTTGTCAAAAATAAGAGGGTCATTAAATTTAATTTTAATCTCATCATATCCCTTTACATAACACATGAATATTGCTCTTCCCATCCATTCCTCTTTTGTCGGAATCTTAATCTCAACTTTTTTTAATTCATCTTTTTCTTCTGCAGGAAGAATTACAAGCTCCTTGCTTTTTACATCTAACTCAACCTCATCTCCCTTCTTAATCTTATTCTCTTTAACCCATTTTGAGGGAAGGCTTATTGTTAGTGTTGCCGGTCCGTGCTGGACAACTTTTCTTCTCATAGTTTAGGTTATAAATTTTGTTATATAAATATGTTTCTATTTTTTGGTTATATTATAAAATATATACATATATAACCAATATATGTGGATAAGAATTATATATTGAGCCCTGCTACTTTTTCCACGCCTGGCACAAAAGATGGCTAAAGGAAACAAAAATGGAAACAGCAAAACAAAACAAAAATTATGATTTTAAGAGCGTTAAAATCAGGTCTGAAACATATAGAGAATTGCTGAGAGCAAAAGCAAAGATTGAATATGAGCAGGTTGAAAAATGCTCATTTGACAGGCTGATTGGTTATTTGTTACAAATGCATAAAGGAATTAAGGTTGAAATAAAATGAAAAATACAACTGTTGGCTTGATTGATTTTAAATATGAAAAAAATGAAAAGTTTTATGATGGACTGGAGAATTTTTATGGCATTAAAGCAGAACCAAGAACACCAGGGGAAGTAGAGAAAACCCATGATTCTGTAGTTTTAGTGAACCTTGCCAGTATGTTGCTTGAGGATGCCTTGGAGATTCATACTGGAGAAAACCAAAAAACAATTGGCATTGGAATTATGTTATATTCAACACAATATCCAGTTGGTTATCTCGGTAGGGATATTGATGAAAAAGCATTAATTCAGTTATGTAAACATGGTTATTCTGATATGTTAGAATTGCCTTACACAGGATTTATGGAAGATATGTTTTCTCCTTATAACAAACTTATCGAATCAGGTGTATTATCTGAAGAAGACTTATCTTTGAATAGTTCATGGGATAGAGAACTAGAGGAGTATCTAGCCAGAGTTAGGAAAGAGGATTCAGCTCCTCCTCAAATACACTCTTTAAGACTCGAAGGCATGAAAAAATTAATCGTCCATTATGTGTAATTAGTAGCTAATGCAGTGAATCAGACATATGAAAAATAAGGGGTTTCTTAGTCATGTAGCTCATCAAATATTATAAGTTTGTGCTTAAAAAATAAAATGAAAACAAGGATTGATATTGTAAAATTGCTGAATGTAATTGAATACTATAAGCTGGAGAGGTACATGTTTCTAATAAATTTGAAAAAAAATTCAGTAAAACTCACAAAAGAACATGTTAATGAAATCTTTAACACAATAAAAATTGACCCTTCTGTGTATAAAGTTAATACTGAGCAGATAACTACAGCAGATAAGCTGATTGAGGTATTAGAGGGAATATTGGAAAGGGAGAATTTAGCGTCTGGGATTATTTGAAGATAATTAAAAAAACAATACATGCAGGTGATAAAAATGCAAGATATGAGAACAACAATCGCAGTTATTTCAAACTATAAGGATGGAACATTGGAGCATCTAACTGGAGAACGTGAACGTTATATTGGATTGGGGTATAATGCAGTACAATATAGAACAGATCAAGAATCAATTGATACATTAATGCAAAAAGACCATGCACTTGTGCTTATTGATGTTGGTCCAGAGAACTATGAATCCTTGCTAGGACAAATAAAGGAGTATTTGAGTGCAGAAGAGAGAGTATGGATAGCATATGAACACGCACAACATGTGGAAAAAATAAAAACTTGTCTTAGAAGAGGCGCACTCGATTATGTTCTAATGCCTTTTGAGAGGAGCCTAGATACCTTTGATTTACTCAAAAACAAAGTAAGAAAGGCTGTAGAAGCGCTTGGACTTAGTCCAGATTATTTTAGAAAATAACTTTGATATAATAATACTTTAAACTGAAAATTAGACATTTGATTTAGCGGTAGCTATGCACTTTGGAGAGAAAGATGAGTATCTGGGATAGAATATTTTCAAGAAGAGAGTTTCTTAGATTGAGTGCTTTAACTGCAGCGGCTGCTGCTTTGGCAGGATGTTGTCCAACTGGAGAACCAGAGAGTGTTAAAGCACCTCCTTCAAGAGAAGAGTATGTGCCTCCTTCTGATGTTGTTCTTGATGCTTTATATCCAGACGATATGCTACCTGGAACTAATACCCTTGTAGGAATGTACCGTCCTCCTGTTACACTAGCTCAGGTAGTTGATCATTTCTATGAAGTACAGAGTATTGCAGATGGTTTATCCTGTTTGCTTGACGAAGCTGAAAATATTAAGCTTTATCAAAACATTTCTCCTGAAGAAAGAATTAAACTGTATTCAGCACTTGGAATAACTATTAGTGAAGAGGCAAGCCAAAGCAATGTTCCTTCATTAATAGATATAGATAATGCTGTTGTTTCAATATTAAATAATTTAATGATAAGCTCTTATAGAGTGAGATTTCTTGAAGACAGGTTATTATATGAACCCTTAGATGAGGCAACACGTTCTAGAATAGAAAAAGCAGCATTTCATGATTATTCCAGTGTTTTAATATTAGAAGAAGCATTAGCCAGTTTTTTTAAGTCAGTTGGAAAAGATTATGATTCAAGCGCAGTTTTTAATTGGGCTTATGCAGAAGTTTACAGAGAAGATCCTGATGGAAATAGTTGGTTTGATTTTTATAATAGTGTGTTTTCAAATTTTATTGGATCTGAGAAGCATATATTTATGAAAGCAGAGAGACCAAATAATCTCTCTTATAAATGGATTGATTGTGAATGGCAAAATTGCGATGATAATTGGTACCAAGGTTCAGCCTTAATCCCTACAACTTCTGATGAAATAATTGGAACAGCATTTGTAAATCTAAAAGATACTTCTCATGGTGGTATTTATGAAAATGTTCCAGGAGTATTTTATAGGTCAAAAATAGACACAGGAGATTATTATTATGGATTTAGTCTTTTAAAAAGACCTTTAATAGCCGATACAGAAGAAGGAGAATGGTCTGTTCTTTTAAGTTGTGGTGATAAAATCCCTTTAAAGTCAGTTGATGAATTATCCAAGATGTTATATACTTTTGGAGTTAATGAAGAAGCCCATAGTTTTGAAATGGAATTGTCTGATACAACATGCTCTGTTGATACGGGAATTTATGATGACAAATTTGGCAAGAGTCCTTTTACTCTAGGAACAAACAATCCTATTTGCATTTCACATCCTGCTGCTCGTGTCATAACTAGAGATAGGAGCCTTGCTGATTCTCCTGATGAAATAGCAAAATTAGCTACGCAAATGGTTGATCAGTATGATATTACTAGAACTACAATGGATGCTTTTAATTTTGAAAGGTCTATACTTTACAGTAATTTCTATCTTACTGAGTATCATCCTGATAAAGGAGATTTTGAAAGAAACTGGCTGCCTGCTAAAAAATCAGAATTGATTGAAAATCATGGATACGCTGATTTGGATTCAGCATATAGAGTTTATTTATCAGAATATGGTCTTACTGAAGAAGATTTAACTATTGAATTGTTTGGTCTTAATATTCTTCCAAGACTTGTGCTAGAGGATCTTGTTTACAAACAAGGTGGTTTTAATGAAGATGCATTAAGAGAAACAATAAGGGAACCTATTGAAATAATGTTAAAATATCTAGAAGAAACTGGATTAATTAATGCTTATCTTAATGATGAAAGATTTAGTGAGACACTTAAGCAGAAATACCAGCAACTATTGAATGAAGGAAAAATTACACTTCCAAAAGATAAGTCAGTAGATGATTTAGTAATTGATGCAGAAAATAACTTAAGAAGTTTTGTAAATAAATTGCATGATAATGATGCTCTTAATGCGTTTGCAGATCAGATAATTGAAAGTCTTAACTGGGTTGGCAGAATAAAGGAAATTACTTTGTATAAATCTAAAGAAGATGATGTTACATTAGTTCAGAGAGCTGATGGTACAGCAGAGTATACATACAGAGTTCCAGGTGAGCATGCATGGTATCAAAAATCATACAAGCTTGAAACAAGAGATGTAATTATAGTAGATGAAAGTGGCAATCCAATAAATTTTACAAAGCCTTATTCACATAATACAAGCGCATGGCATGTTATAGATAAAGAGACAGGGGAAAAGATTAAATTTAGTGAAGAAGGAGAAGATGCATGTAAGTTTAAGGTTGGAAAAGTTAAAATTACTGAGACTACAATCCCTTCGCATTCTAATTTATGGTCTTCATGTCGAGATGATGTTGATTGTACAAATTATCAAAATATTGAGTTAAATGGCAATCAAGATTTTATTAGAATAGCATCATTTCCTAAAAAGGAAAAGGATGGAAGTTATGAAAGAAGGCTTGGAGCAGTTCAAAGATCAGATGATGGAACTGAATATTTTTCATGGTGGAATGGTGAGATGGAGGATCCTGGAGGAGAACCTATTTTCAGACATACAGAGATGTCAAGTGATAGATTTAATCAGTTATTTGGTCCTGAGTTAAGATTGCTTCCAGGATTATATTCACCTGATTTTACAGCAATAGGAGATTTATTAAGGCTTATAGCAACAGGACAGGCAACAAGAATTCGAGGAGGAGATAGATATGCTTCATTGCCAAATCCTTTCATAAGAAAAGCACTATATGAAAGCATGATGACTCCAAGTCCGCGAACGCATTACTGGGCAGTTGGCTTGCCTGCTGATACTGAGATTAATAATTTCAAAGGCCAGATTGATCCAGTGGAAAGAAAAGAAGTCAATTTGCATATACTTGCCAGTAATATGGACAGCCCAACTTCATGGCATCATATTTCAGGAGGAGAATGGCTCTATAGTAATATAGGTTCAATTCCTTTATCAACTTATATAGATAATAGAGATGAAGCAATTCCTTTATTGTCAAAATCTTATCTTTTTGGAAATAGTGTGGAACTAATAAAAGATACAGAGGGTAATGAATATGCAGTAGTAGGAATGGTAGGCAGACCTGATCAAAATCAAGGAGAAGGTATTTGGTCTTATATAAATGAAGTATTCACTCACTTTTTAAGAGGCAAGGACCATAGTGTTGCTCTTGCTATTCCAAAAGAAGAGTTGAGTATTGTAAATACAAAACCTTTCCTTACAAGACTCTGGAACGCAGGCGGCCTAAAAGATACATTATTTTTAGTTGGTTATCTTGCAGCACATGCTGCTCTTGGTGAGATTTTAATGGCTGTTGCACCAATTTGGCCAGATGCTGCAATTCTGCAAAAAATTATATCACTTTCTGTAAAATATGATTTATCACTAGATCCTTTTGCACTCTCTTCACTTAATGGTTTGGAATATATTAATTTAATTAGATAGGTAAATAAAATGTATAAAAGACTTACAAGAAGAAAATTTTTAGAATTAGGTGTTATGGCAATAACAGGTTTTGCTTTAGAAGGATGTTGTCCACCAGTTCATCCTGCACTAAAGGAACCTACAGGAGACATAGCCACAACAGGAATTAGAAGTTATATACCTTCAGATGCAGAAGGATTTACAAATGAACAACTTGAGAGTGCAATAAATAAGTCTTATGAAGACTATATTTACTATCTGGGAAAATTGAATGAGGTAGGATTTAATGAAGATACTGTATATATGCAGGCAAGAGTAGATTTAATTAACTATAATGAATTAGCATTATGGACTGAATTAGCAAGGAGATATGCCCGATATGAAAATGAAAAAGCACAGAAAGAAGGAAATCAACAAGAAACAGTACAAGGAAGAAAAGTAAAGGTCATGGCACTGGACATTGACCTTGATAAGCCAATTGGACCAAGTGGACCAAGCTATAGGAATGAAGGGATATATGTATTTGGACATGAATCTAATGCTGAGACTGAGCCTGGCTTTGATGAGATTATAGGACCTTACTATGATATGTCTCAGGCTAAATGGACTAATCTGACTGTAGAATATTTTGATGATTGTCTATATGGATTAGTAAATTTATGGTTTAATCATGGATTATTAGGAAGCTTAGCATACAAGCAAGAAAGAAGAGCAAAGGCAATTGAAAGCTTTTCAAATGCACAAAGATTAGCAGCATTGTATTTGCAAAGAGCGCTTGGTAAAAATGCAGATGGAATATGGAATTTTGTTCAAAAAATAGAGCAATCTCTTGCTTCAAATGGATTATATGGTCTTGAACAGCTAATATTTGCAGATGAGGAAATCCAGCCTAGTTTTTCAAGAGAAGAAATCGAAGATGTTTATAAGATATGGTTATCCTGCCAATATATACAAACAATATTTTCTCCTGAGATATTTGATGTAGATAAACAATTAGTTGATTCGTTTTTGCATACTTATGAACGCGTTGCAAAAGATAGATCATTTAGAAATAAAGAAGAGCTAAGAGAGTATTTAACAGGATTTTTTAGTGTTGCAGGTCTTAATGAAGAGACAAGAAACCAGATACTAACAGATCCTTATCTTGAATACCTTTTATCAGAAGGCTATATTTTTGATGAGAGAGTTTTAGAAAGAATTACATCTGATACAATTAATGAATTAGTTGAAACAGCACAACCAATTTCTCCATTTGAATTTACATATCAAACCAGAGACTTTCCAAGTAAAAATAAGACAACTGTTTATTATACATGGACTAACTCAGAGGGTGTTGATATAGAAGGATCACTTGACATAGGTTTCAAAGAGAGGGTTGCAAAGGAAGAGGGTGTGCAACCAGCAAGATATATTGATATTATAATAGATTCTCAAGTTTATAGAGTGCCTGTTGTTAAAGTCATAAATTCAAAAGGAAATTATAGATATTATTTTTTAGAAACACAGCCTGCTCTGGAAAAATACAATTCTTTTATTTTTGAGGAAAATAGTGAAGGCATGGGTCCATGGTATATTTTTGATAAAGACATGTCAAAACCTATTTTTATTGATGTGAATGAATCTCCTCTTGGTTTTAGAGTTGGCAATAGAAGCTTAACACTTGATGAATTACTGGCAAACCAAATTTCAGGCGCAAGATTTAGAGATACTTATGTAGGCGCTGCAATAGAAGGAGCAGAATCTGAATTTGGTCCCTTGATAATAGCATATGTACCAAGTGGTCATGAAGAACCCATTTGGAATAAAGAGCCTAAATTTAAAGATGGAGCAACCATGCCTATTTTTAATGAATCTGGGGAATGTATTAACCTTGCAAATGATGCTTCTCTAATAGGTATGCTTCAGCCTGGAGAAGAAATTCCTGTTTTTGCATATAACCAATCAGCAACAATGCTTGAAGATTTATTTAAGAATAATTATTTAATGATAAATAGACCAAATGGTGAAACATGGTATGTTAGGAAAGAAGGTTTAACATTAGAAGAGCAAACAGATCCAAAAAGATATTATCTTAGCAAACACCCCATACTTTGGCTCTATACTATAGTGATGAATATTCCTAATCTTAAAAAGGGAGTTTCAGCAAGTTCAAAAATGAAATCAGAACTTATAATGCATGGATTTAGCAAAGAATCTGCAGAAGCTATTGCAATAGGGTTTGGCTTAGATTCATACATGAACCCATATGCATCTTATAAATTATTAAAAAAAATTAGAAAAGGAGTTTGGGAGTATATTAGAGTAAATTTTATTCAGGGAGGTCCAACAGCTGCAGATATAGCAAGATGGGAAAAAAAGGCATACACTGAAGCTATGAAAGAGGTTGGAAAAGCGATAAAAGATGGATTATTGCCTCCTTGAAATTTCAGTTAATTCTTTTTTTAGAGTAGGTAAATAAGAATTCTTAAGCAAGCCTAGTCTCCTTATTGAAAACAAGGAGGTGAATGCAAATGGAATTTGCTTTAGGATTA